>CAZPVE010000007.1:0-17490 GCA_964589925.1 uncultured Aurantimicrobium sp.
AAGCCCGCGCTCGTTCAGCCCGCGCACGTCACCCTCGGTCTGGCGGTCGACGTGCCTAAGCCTGACGGCTCTCGCGCCCTCATGGTTCCTGGCATCAAGCGTGCCGACACGATGACGTTTGACCAGTTCCTGGCCGCCTACGAAGACCTCGTCTCGAAGGCTCGCAACAACAAGCTTGCTGCTGACGACTTCCAGGGCATCACCGTTTCACTCACCAACCCCGGTGGCATCGGAACCGTTCACTCCGTTCCCCGTCTCATGCGCGGTCAGGGCTGCATCATCGGTGCCGGTGCCCTCGAATACCCCGCCGAGTTCCAGGGTGCGAGCGAGAAGACGCTCGTCGACATGGGTATCGGCAAGATCATGACCCTCACCTCGACCTACGACCACCGTGTCATTCAGGGAGCCGGGTCCGGCGAGTTCCTGAAGAAGGTGCACGAGCTACTTATCGGTGAGCGGAATTTCTACGAAGAAATCTTCGCCGCACTGCGCATCCCTTACAAGCCCATCCAATGGTCGAGCGACATCAGCGTCACCAAGGGTTCATCGGTCACCAAGGCCGCTCGTGTTCAGGAGCTCATCAACTCGTTCCGCGTGCGCGGTCACCTCATGGCTGACATCGACCCGCTCGAGTACCAGCAACGCAGCCACCCCGACCTCGAAATTGAGTCGCACGGTCTGACCTTCTGGGATCTCGACCGCGAATTCGTCACCGGTGGTGTCGGCGGAACCCAAACCGCTCCGCTTCGCAAGATTCTCGGCATCCTGCGCGACTCGTACTGCCGCAAGATCGGCATCGAGTACATGCACATCCAGGACCCCGAGCAGCGCGCCTGGCTGCAGGCAAAGATCGAGCGTCCCTACGAGAAGCCCGGCCACGACGAGCAGATGCGCATTCTGGGCAAGCTCAACGAGGCAGAAGCTTTCGAGACCTTCCTGCAGACCAAGTACGTCGGGCAGAAGCGCTTCAGTCTCGAGGGTGGCGAGTCGGTCATCCCGCTTCTTGACTCGCTCTTGAGCGAGGCCGCGGCAGCCGAGCTCGACGGGGTCGGCATCGGTATGGCCCACCGTGGTCGCCTCAACGTTCTGACCAACATTGCCGGCAAGACCTACGGCCAGGTTTTCCGCGAGTTCGAGGGCACCACTGACACCAGCACTGTTCAGGGCTCCGGCGACGTGAAGTACCACCTCGGCACCGAGGGTGTCTTCACCGCTCCCGACGGCAAGCAGGTTCCGGTGTACCTGGCGGCTAACCCCTCGCACCTTGAGACGGTCAACGGCGTTCTCCAGGGAATCGTTCGCGCGAAGCAGGACCTCAAGCCCATCGGAACCTTCACCACCCTCCCCGTGCTCGTTCACGGTGACGCGGCCTTCGCCGGACAGGGTGTGGTTTACGAAAGCCTGCAGATGTCTCAGCTTCGCGGCTACCGCATCGGCGGAACCGTGCACGTCATCATCAACAACCAGGTCGGATTCACGACGCCTCCTTACGAGTCGCGCACCTCGACCTATGCCACCGACGTCGGAAAGACCATCCAGGCTCCCATCTGGCACGTCAACGGTGACGACCCCGAAGCTGTTGTTCGCGTAGCCGAGCTCGCCTTCGAGTTCCGTCAGAAGTTCAAGAAGGACGTCATCATCGACCTCGTGTGTTACCGCCGTCGCGGTCACAACGAAGGCGACGACCCCTCGATGACCCAGCCTCTGATGTACAACCTCATCGAGGCCAAGCGATCCGTTCGCCGCCTGTACACCGAGGCCCTCGTCGGTCGCGGTGACATCACGCAAGAAGAGTTCGACAAGGCTCAGGGTGACTTCCAGGCTCAGCTCGAGCAGGCCTTTGCCGACACTCACGCTGCCGCCTCGGGTGAAGGCGCCGGCACCGGTGGTGTCACCGGCAGCACGGCACTTTCGCAGGAGTACGCAACACCCGAGACCACCGGAGTTGACCTGTCGGTCATCCACCGCATCGGTGACGCGTTCAACAACATCCCGCCCGGATTCACCGTGCACCCCAAGCTCCAGCAGTTGCTGGCCAAGCGCCACGAGATGAGCCGAACCGGCGGCATCGACTGGGGCTTCGGTGAGCTGCTCGCATTCGGCTCACTCCTCCTCGAGGGCACCCCGGTTCGTATGACCGGTCAGGATGTGCGTCGCGGAACATTCGTTCAGCGTCACGCCGTCTTCCACGACCGTGAGAACGGCCAGGAATGGCTTCCGCTGGTGAACCTGTCCGACAACCAGGCTCGCTTCTGGATCTACGACTCGCTGCTCAGCGAGTACGCCGTCATGGCCTACGAGTACGGCTACTCGGTCGAACGCGAAGACGCACTCGTTCTATGGGAAGCACAGTTCGGTGACTTCGCCGACGGAGCTCAGACCGTGATCGATGAGTACATCTCGTCGTCCGAACAGAAGTGGGGCCAGCGTTCGAGCGTTGTTCTGCTGCTGCCGCACGGCTTCGAAGGTCAGGGCCCCGACCACTCGTCGGCCCGCATCGAGCGCTACCTGCAACTGTGTGCCGAGAACAACATGATTGTTGCCCGCCCGTCGACCCCGGCACAGCACTTCCACCTGCTGCGCCGCCAGGCTTACTCCCGCCCGCGCAAGCCGCTCATCGTCTTCTCACCGAAGGCCATGCTTCGCTTGCGCGACGCTTCGAGCAGTGTTGAAGAGTTCACCTCAGGCCGGTTCCAGGAAGTCATCGACGAAACTCGTGCACTCGATCGCGCCGCCGTCCAGCGAGTGATCATTACCGCGGGTAAGCCGTACCACGACCTGATGGCAGAAATTGCAAAGACCAACGACACCCGCGTGGCTGTGGTCCGACTCGAGCAGTTCTACCCGGCACCCGACCTTGCTCTCAACGCAATCATCGACTCGTACCCGAACGCCGAGCTGGTGTGGTTCCAGGATGAGCCCGCAAACCAGGGAGCATGGCCGTTCATCAACAACGAGATTGCTCCTCTGTTGCACGGTCGCACCATCCGCAACGTTTCGCGCCCGGCAGCGGCATCGCCCGCTGTGGGAAGTGCGAAGCGTCACGCGGTTGAGGCTGCTGCGATTCTGGCTGAGGCGCTCGAGTTCTAGGTCCCGCGCTGGGTCTGCCGGGGTTCTCCGGGAAGACAACCTAGTATTTGAAGTGTCGACCGGACGGTCACGCCAAGTTTGATGAGGTTTCTCGATGTCTGATGCGCTAGCCCAAGCTCGCAGTCAGTCCATCGACGCCCAAAGCCTCAAGAAAGTCAGCAAAAACACGGGCTTCTTCAGCGGAATTCCCTCTTCGTATGCCGACATTTGGCGTCACAGGGATCTTCTGGCACAGCTGACGCGACGCGAGATACGAGCCAAATACAAGGCAAGCGCGCTGGGTCTCCTGTGGAATCTCATTCGCCCCCTAACGCAGCTTCTGATTTATTACTTCGCGATCGGACAGGTTCTGGGGGCTGCTCGATCCATCCCCAACTTTGCCATTTTCGTTTTCGGAGGGCTCACCCTGTGGGGTCTCTACGTCGAGGTCCTTTCGCTGAGCCCACAGACCCTGCTGGGAAACGGGGGCATCGTCAAGAAGGTTTACGTGCCTCGCGAACTTTTCACATTGAGCATGATGGGCAACGCCCTGCTGAACTTTGCCATTCAGTGCATCTTGCTTCTAGGGCTTGCATTCCTCACGGGATCTCGGCCCTTCATCGGGATGATTGGATATGGCCTTCTGGGGCTCGCCATCGTGGTTGTGTTGAGCTTTGGCCTAGGCCTCCTCATTTCCGCCATCAACGTGTACATCCGCGACGTCGAACACTTTGTTGGCGTCATTCTCGCGATCTTCTTCTGGCTGTCACCCATCGTGTATTCCTATGGCTTCATCAAGCAAACGCTGAGCGGATTCTGGCTTGAGCTATACCTTTCCAATCCGATCACGGTCGCTGTCATGGGCTTTCAGAAAGCGGTTTGGCGCTCGGGCAGCGAAGTCATCGGCACCTGGCCCGACGACCTCATGAACCGCCTCTGGATTGCTCTCGCATTCTCGATTGTCTTCACCTTTGTCGCCCAACGAGTCTTTAGCCGCATGCAGCGCAGCATTGCTCAGGAGCTCTAATGGCGACAAATATTGCAACCGTCGAGAATGTCTCGAAGCGCTTCAAAATCTTCAAAGAAAAGACGCTCAAGGAGCGCCTCGTCAACTTCCGCAGCTCACAGGAACACAAAGAAGACTTTTGGGCTCTCCGCGACATCAGTATGGATATTCCTTTGGGTTCAACCATGGGACTCGTGGGTCATAACGGCTCCGGTAAGAGCACCCTGCTGAAAATGATTGGTGGGATTTACCAACCCACCGAAGGCTCGGTCTACCGTCGTGGCCGTCTTGCCGCGCTACTCGAGCTCGGTGCCGGCTTCCACCCTGACCTCACTGGTCGAGAAAATGTCTTCCTCAGCTCAGCCCTCGTCGGTATGACGCAGAAAGAGACCGCGCGCCAGCTTGAGGCAATCATTGATTTCTCGGGTATCGAGCAGTTCATCGATACCCCGGTGAAGTTTTATAGCTCTGGAATGTACATCCGCTTGGCATTCGCAGCGAGCATCTTCTCCGACCCCGACCTTCTCATCGTCGACGAGGTCTTGGCCGTCGGTGACGAGCCGTTCCAGGCCAAATGCCTGTCGAAAATTCGGGAGTTCCAACGCGAGGGTCGCTCCATCGTCCTGGTCTCCCACAGCTCAGGCACCATCAGCGAATTCTGCGACCAGGTTGCGGTGCTCGATCACGGCAACCTCCTGCACGTGGGTGACACCAAGAGTGGTCTCGACATCCTCGGCGGCATCTACGCCGAACTGACAGCCCACAACTTTGTCCCGCCGGGGGATGCACACATTCACGGTTTGACCATCACGCCTTCTTCAGTGACAGCGGGCGGTGAGGTCCCCCTAGGCGCCTCCCTCGCCCTGAACCTCGATCTCGAAATCACCGATGTGACGGCCCCCGCCAGCGTTCAGCTGAGTTTTACATCGAGTGCTGGCCAGCTGGCTTACCAATTGAGCTCACGTGATCTTTCCCTCGAGCTCCCCGTGGGTGGCCGATTCAACCTTGGCCTGACTTTGGCAGACCAGCACCTCGGCGGTGGTGAATACCAAGTTGGCGTGGAGCTCTTTGACGGCAACCAGAACACCGTGGCCAAGCTCGACCGCGCATCAAGCTTCTTTGTCGAGCCAGCACCGTTCGGCCTCGGCACCGCGCGCTTCGACGTCAGCGCAGCGGTAACGCCGCTTTAGTGCTGTTGTAAGTCGCGCAGTCGGGCCATCACCTGAGTGCGGAGGTCTTCAGGCGCGGTCTCATCGCAGGCACGTTGCACGGCCTCGCGAAGCACGACCTTGACCCGCTCCTCGTCGGTGCAGTCGACGCATCCCTCGAGGTGCTCACGAATATCGGCAGCCTCTTCACTGCATAGCTCGTTGTGCAGGTACTCCTCGAGGGCCTGTTTTGCCTTGCCGCAGCCGCAATCAGCCATTGTGCGCTCCTGTCGTCGGTGCAATGCCGATTCCCTGTTCGGCCGCATATTCCGTCAGTTGTTCGCGAAGCAGTCGACGGCCACGATGCAGTCGACTCATCACCGTTCCCGTGGGGGTGCCCATAATCTCGGCAATCTCTTGATACGAGAAGCCCTCGACGTCTGCCAAGAACACAGCAACACGGAATTCTTCGGGGATGCTCTGCAGGGCATCCTTAACTGCTGTCGACGGCAGGTGGTCGATAGCTTCGGCCTCCGCCGAGCGGCTCGACATCGCCGTTCGCGACTCTGCGTCACCGAGCTGCCAGTCCTCCAGCTCTTCAACCGAACCCTGGAAGGGCTCACGCGCGGCCTTGCGGTAGTTATTGATGAACGAGTTCTCGAGAATGCGGTGCAACCACGCTTTGAGGTTGGTCCCCTGCTCATACGACTCAAAGGCGGCGAAGGCCTTCATGTAGGTCTCTTGCACGAGGTCGTTGGCGTCGGCGGGATTGCCGGTTTTGCGCATCGCGTGGCCGTACAACTGATCCAGGTATGGCAAAGCCTGCTCAACGAAGAGCGCGCGCTTGGCTTCGAGTTCCGCATCCATTGGTTCTGAGCCTACGCGCTGGGCGCCCCGAGCGGGGTCGCCCGACCGCGGAGGACAGTCGCGCGGTGCCTCAAGCGTGAGACTCACGGATGCTCCCTTCCTGCCGTCAAGTGTGAGGCGAAACGTGTTCGCCGGTAACCTAGAACCAATGTTGACCTCGCCTTATTCCCGTCCGGAGTTCGATCCGTACGATGACAGCTCGGGCGCCGACGCGCCTGAAGGCGACTGGAAGGCCCCAACACCGGCAAACCCGATCAACGCGAAGCTGAGCCTGCCCGGCTCAAAGTCTCTGACAAACCGTGAACTCGTGCTCGCTGCCCTCGCCGAAAGCCCGTCAACCTTACGCGCACCGCTTCACTCGCGTGATTCACGCCTGATGGTCGAGGCCTTGCGTTCACTCGGCACGACCATCGTTGAGGTTCCTGGCGATTCACCTTACGGAGCCGATTGGGTCGTTACGCCGGGGGAACTCGTGGGCAGCACCACGATTGACTGCGGCCTTGCCGGAACCGTCATGCGATTCATGCCACCGGTGGCCGCACTTGCACTTGGGCCAACCACCTTCGACGGCGATGCCTCGGCTCGACGCCGCCCCATGTCGACAACCATCTCTTCGCTCCGGGCCCTTGGCGTGGATGTTGCAGACGAAGGCCGCGGAGCCCTTCCCTTCACCGTGCACGGCTCTGGTCGCGTAGCCGGCGGCGAGCTCACCATCGACGCGTCGAGCTCGAGTCAGTTCGTGTCGGGCCTCCTGCTGGCGGCCGCACAATTTGAGAACGGCCTCGACCTTCGCCACAGTGGCGAGCGCCTGCCCAGCCTCCCCCACATTGAGATGACGATTGACGTTCTGCGAGAGCGCGGAGTCAAGGTCACCTCCCCCGAACTCGGTCGCTGGGTGGTCGAGCCTGGCCCGATTGCTGGCCGCGACATCGCGATTGAACCAGACCTCTCAAACGCGGCCCCGTTCCTGATCGCCGCCATCGTCACCGGTGGCTCCGTCACCATTACGGGATGGCCGGCCGCCACGACCCAGGTGGGCAACGACCTGCTCGAGCTGCTGCCTAAGTTCGGCGCGCTGGTCAGCCGCGAAGGCGATGCCGTCACCGTAAGGGCCGGAAAGAGCATCCAGGGAGTCACCCTCGATCTCACCACCGGCGGCGAACTTGCCCCCAACCTGGTCGCACTCGCAGCGCTGGCGAGCGGCCCGAGCACCATCACCGGCATTGGTCACATTCGACACCACGAAACCGATCGCCTCGCAGCCCTCGCTACCGAAATCAACAAGCTCGGCGGCAAGGTCACCGAGCTCGAAGATGGTCTGCACATCGAACCCGCCGAATTGCACGGCGGACAGTGGCTTTCGTACGAAGACCACCGCATGGCCACCTCGGGCGCCATCATCGGGCTGCGCGTGCCGGGTGTTGAGGTTGAGAACATCGCCTGCACCTCCAAGACGCTGCCCGAGTTTGCTCAACTGTGGCTCACCATCACCGGGTCCTCAATCGAAACGGCTCCTTCCGCCTGATGAGTTGGCTCACCGACGACCCCAGCGAGCGCCATGAACTCGACGAGTCGGATGTTCGCGTGCGCCCCAACCCCAAGGGCAACCGGCCGCGCACCAAGATTCGCCCGGATCACGCTGACGCGACGATCGGCATGATTTTGTCGGTCGACCGAGGTCGATTCACCGTTCTTGTCGACGAAGGAACACCTGCCGAGCGCTCGGTCACCGCTTCGCGCGCCCGCGAACTCGGCAAAGAAGCAATCGTCACCGGAGACCACGTCGGACTCGTCGGCGACGTGACTGGCGACGAGGGAACCCTGTGCCGCGTTGTTCGCATCGAGCCGCGCACGACCATCCTTCGTCGTAGCGCCGATGACACCGATGCCGTCGAACGCGTGATCGTGGCCAACGCCGACCAAATGCTCATCGTGGTCGCCGCCGCGAACCCCGAACCTCGCGTGCGCTTGGTCGACCGCTACCTCATTGCCGCACTCGATGCCGGAATCACCGCAATCCTCTGCGTGACCAAGACCGACATCGCGGACCCGACTGAATTCCTGGCCAATTTTGCCGGACTCGACTTGCCCATCATCACCAGCCGGTCGGATGCGCCACCGCTCGAAGCTCTGCAGGCCCTGCTTGTTGGCCACACCACCGTTGCGGTCGGCCACTCGGGCGTGGGCAAATCCACGCTCGTCAATGCACTCGTTCCGGCGGCCGAGCGGGCCACCGGCCACGTCAACGAGACGACCGGTCGCGGTCGCCACACCTCCAGCTCCACGGTGAGCCTCAAGCTCGAAACCCCGCGCGGCGACGGTTGGATTATCGACACCCCCGGCGTGCGCTCGTTTGGCCTGGGACACATCAACCCGCACAACATCCTGCGGGCGTACACCGACCTCGACCGCATCGGACAAACCTGTCCCCGAGGATGCACGCACCTACCCGACTCCCCCGACTGCGCCATTATCGAAGCCGTCGAAGAGGGCAAACTTGGTGAATCTGGGGCGGCTCGCCTTGATTCGATGCAGCGACTTCTGACCACTTTCTCGAAGCCGGAATTCGGATAACCTCGACTCATGACCACACGACTTGAAGTTGGCGCCCAGGCCCCCGCATTCTCCGCCCTCGACCAAAACGGCACGAGCGTTTCGCTCTCGGATTTTGCCGGCAAGAAGGTCATCCTGTACTTCTACCCAGCTGCCATGACCCCGGGCTGCACCACCCAGGCCTGCGACTTCACCGACTCACTCGCGTCATTGACGGCCGCCGGCTACGTTGTGCTCGGTGTCAGCAAAGACAGCGTGGCCAAGCTCAAGAAGTTTGAAGAGCACGACTCCATCACCTTCCCGCTCTTGAGCGACCCCGAGCTCACCGTTCACAACGCCTACGGCGTTTACGGCGAAAAGTCGATGTACGGCAAAACGGTGATGGGCGTTATTCGCTCAACCTTCGTCATCGACGAAAAGGGCGTTATCGAGCTGGCGCTCTACAACGTCAAGGCCACCGGCCACGTTGCCTCGCTGCGCGGCAAGCTCGGCATCTAGGCGCGCGACCTCGCGAGCACTGCGACAACGCGCGGGCTAAAGAGCAGCACCCCGGCAACCAAGCCAAGGATGATCATTGCGACGGCGACGAAGATCCAGTCGCCCTCGGCGGTGATCATGCTGCCGCCGACAACGACCTGAATCGTTTGGTAGACCAATGTGCCCGAGCGAGCCCACGTGCGCATCCGAAAGAGCCCCCGCGTGAGAGCCCACAGCCAGACCGCCATCAAGATAAAGAGCCCGAAAAGGAAGATGGCCCCGCCGAGGGTTCCGGTCTCAGCGACGAACAGTTGGGATCCGTACCAGAGCACATACGCGCTCAATCCGAGGGCCTCGAGGCCGACAAGAATGCTCAAGATAACCAGGCCAACTGGACGGACGGTTTCTGACACCTGAACTCATTTCAAAAAAAGTCTTTACAACCACTCCACACTATGTCACCCTTAATGAGGTCGAGATAAGCCCCACGTTGGCGTGGGCAAGCAAAGTTCTCTTCGAAGAACCGGCTTGGGTCAGTTCTCGGCGTTTTTTTATTGACCCGAACATCTGAACTTGGGCATTTTGGTGTGCTCGAAACAAACAAGGAGTATCAACATGGATTGGCGCGACAGCTCAGCCTGCCTCACCGTTGACCCGGAGCTTTTCTTCCCGGTTGGCAACACCGGCCCGGCTGTAGACCAGATTGACAAGGCCAAGGCCGTTTGCGGTCGCTGCTCAGTGTCCGAGCAGTGCCTTCAGTACGCCCTCGAGACCAACCAGGACTCGGGGGTCTGGGGTGGCCTCAGCGAAGATGAGCGCCGCGCTCTCAAGCGTCGCGCTGCTCGCGCACGCCGCGCTAGCTAGTCATTCGACTCTCGATCGTTCGCCTCGGCCGTGCGCCGGGGCGAACGTCGTTTAATCGACAGCAACGAAGCTAAACCGGCCCGGTGATGTACTGAACTGGCTTTGTTTCGGTGCTGACTTCGTAGTCCATGGGCACCTTAATGGTGACTTCGGTGCCGCCGCTCACGCGGTTGTCCCAAGAAATCGATCCACCGAGCTCACCCTCGATGAGGGTCTTCACAATTTGGGTGCCCAATCCGTCGCCAACTTCACCGTCGGGCAGTCCGGCGCCGTCGTCAACCACATAGACGGCGAGACCCTCCGGGGTGCGTGAGGCCTGCACCTCGACGTTGCCGGAACGGTTTGCCAGCCCGTGTTCCACCGCATTGGTGACGAGCTCGGTGAGGGCAACGGCCAAAGGCGTTGCAAACTTGCTCTCCATCACGCCGAAAGACCCGGTGACCTTGGTGTTGACGGTGGTTCCGAGCGTCGCGGCAACCTCAGCGGTGAGCACCAACGACCGCTGGAAAACGTCGTCGAAGTCGACTTTCTGGCTGAGACCCTCCGACAGGGCATCGTGCACCAGGGCAATAGCGGCGACGCGGCGCATGGCCTGCCCCAGGGCTTCCTTGGCTTCGTTGGACTTGGAACGTCGAGCCTGGATGCGCAGCAACGACGCCACGGTCTGCAGGTTGTTCTTCACACGGTGGTGAATCTCGCGAATAGTCGCGTCTTTCGTAATGAGGGCGCGTTCCTGGTGACGAAGCTCAGTTACGTCGCGACACAGCAAAATAGCGCCCGTGCGGTCGCCGCGACTGCGCACCGGAATGGCGCGAAGAGACATGGTCACACCATTGTTCTCGATGTCGGCACGCCAGGGGGCGCGACCCATAACCACGACGGGCAGCGACTCGTCGACGTTGGCGCGCCCGTGAATAAGCGAGGTGGTCACCTCTGCCAGCGACTCCCCCTCAAGCTCGTCCTGATAGCCAACACGGTTGAAGGCCGAGAGCGCGTTCGGGCTGGCAAAGGTGGTGACGCCGTCGGCATCGAGGCGGATAAGACCGTCGGATGCGCGGGGCGCACCACGCGTCGGCGCCGGTGCCGCATCCAGGTCAGGAAAGTCGCCGCGAGAGATCATCTGCAGAATGTCGTCGGCGCAGGCGTTGAAGGTCTTCTCCTGACGAGACGGCGAGCGGTTCTCGGAGAGGTTGGTGTGCACCGTGATGACCGCGATGGGGCCTTCTTGCGGCTCGTTGGAGCCAGCCCGAGGTCGGCGAACCACGGGAATGGCGCGCACGCGCGTGGGGGTCTCTTCGTACCAGGCGGGTGCCGATGATTCCACAATCTGCGCGGTCTCGTAGGCCTCGGTAACCTGAGCACGCCACTCCGGCTTGATGGATTTGCCAACGAAGTCTCGGTAGAACAGCGTGTTTGAGCCTGAGGGGCGCGCGTGGGCAAGAGCGACGAAGCTGCGGTCGTTGGTGGGAACCCAAAAAACGGTGTCGGCGAAGGAGAGGTCGGCGATCAACTGGGCGTCACCGACGAGCATGTGCATCCACTCAAGGTCGGCCTCGGTGCCGATGCCTTGGCGGCTCATGATGTTGCTGAACGTCGACATACCTCTAGCCTAGGCTTACCTTGTGAGCTCATCCCGCCAGCACAAACGCTTCTTTCGGCGCCCCGGCTTTTGGTGGCCCGTGGGTATCATCGCTGGCCTCGCGGTTGGAACCCTGGTGGCATTCAATGTTTCTCCGTGGCCGGGTGCCATGGTCATTCGGGCGGTCTTTCAGAGCAATGCCGCCAAGGTAAAGACGGTCATGGAGCAGTACGCGCCAACGTCCGGTGTCGACAGTGTATTCAACGTGACGTATGCCTCATCACCGGATGCCCAGCTCGATGTCTTCTACCCAACCGGGACAACCAAGCCCCTCGGCACAGTCATCTGGACCCACGGTGGTGCCTGGGTTTCGGGCAGCAAATCGAACGACACCGCCTACTTTCAGATTCTCGCTTCGCACGGCTACACAGTTATCGGGTTGAACTATGGATACGGCCCGGAGCACATCTACCCGACGGCGGTGTTCCAGCTGAACGAGGCATTGGCGTTCATTGTGAAGAACGCGGAGACCTACCACGTGGACCCCAACCGCCTCGTCATGGCTGGCGACTCGGCAGGTGCACAGCTGACCTCTCAGCTCGCGAACCTCATTACGAATCCGGCGTATCGCGCAACGGTAACCACGACGCCCGGTACTTCCGGTGGAGAGGCCTTCGTGTCGGCGATTACGCCAGCACAGCTTCGCGGCGTGGTTCTCAACTGCGGCATCTACGACATGGATGCCATGATTGCCAGCCCCGAACAGTCCGGTGAGGTGGGCGCGAGCGCTGGCCCGTCTGGTGTGCCGACCTGGGTAACCAAGCTGCTCATGTGGGGTGACACCACCTCACTGTGGGCGTACACCGGTGATCGCGACCTGGCGAACTCGGTGGCACTCCAGCAGATGTCATCGTTCAACTTTGTCACTAAGAACTTTCCGGCCACCTACATCTCGGGGGGCAACGCTGACCCGCTGACGGAGGCTCAGTCCAAACCGTTGGCGGCGAAGCTCGCGTCGCTGGGGGTGAGCGTTGACGCTCTGTTTTGGCCGGCCAATGAGACCCCGGCGCTTCCGCATGAATATCAGTTCAAGTTGAACCTGGATGCGGCGCAAACCGCACTCAACCGCACGCTTGCCTTTCTTGCAGCCCGGCTCGCACCCTAAGCCGGTAGCCTCACGACTGACCCACCAGCTGCCGAGAACTCACCCGCTCGGCGATGTCACGAAGTTGCTTTCGAACCTGTGACTTAGGTGCTGCGATACACAGGGGAGCCGCGGCTTGCAGACTTGCCCCAAACGCCGTTGCGTCCTCGTCGATGATGCAGATGTCTTGTATACCTGCGAACCTACCCAAGGTATGCCTCACAATGGGAGCACTCGACGATCGATGCGACCTCACTCGATTTGCCACAACGAGAGGTGCGCCCGAAAAGACTTCCGTCAGATAGTCCCGAGCTTGAATGAATCGAGCCACGCCGATCACGTCCGCCGCGAGAACGGCAACCACCTCGTCGCTCGACCGAAGCACCTCTATGGTGGCCTGGTTTCGTCGTGGGGAGGTGAGATCGCTGGCGATTTCTTCGTCCTGCTCGAGATTGAAGCCGACATCAGCCACAATCACATCGAAAGATGATCGCAACTGGGCAATTCCTTCGCGAACACGCGAAGCCGAAAGCTCGGGCCAGCGACGAGCATTAACAATCCCGGAGAGAACGCGCAGATGCGCCCCGGGGAGTTCGACTACGTGAGATAGCCGCTGAAGTTCTGACTCAGTGAGAGCGTCCATACTTGCCAAACGGCAAGCGGCCAAGAAACCCGGCGCCTCATCGAACAACTCCAGATACGCCGCGAGCGACCCGCCATACGTGTCGGCGTCTATCAGCAAGACCCGCTCGCCAGCGATAGCCCGCTCACTCGCGATGTTGAGAGCGACCACGGATCTTCCGGGCGAACCCGCCGCGCCCCACACAGTAATGACTCGACCCCGCGCAGGAGGCACATCGGATTCTGCAGCCAAATTCTCGCGGGAGGCTCCGGACACATCCTGTTCCGCATAGGAGGCGTCATTCAGATTGAGGGCCCCCAGAATTTCAGGCCAGCTCGCCTCAAGGGGGAGGGACTCTGTCACCCCAAACGCCTGAACATTCTCTGCTGCAGAGGAGGGCGCCAAGACCACGAAGGGGACTGCGTGAGCATCACACCACGCAACAAGGCGAAGAGAGAGGACAGCCAATTCCACAACGATGCCATCCACACCCAACGGGCCTTGTTGCGCGTTGGCGTTCGAAAAGATCGTGTCCCCCAGTTCGAGATCGCACTCGACATGGGCTTCGGAGGCGACATCCGCGAGTTGACCAGCCAATAAAGTGCCGGCTACAACGCCGATCCGGATCATGATGCGGCCGCTCCACTCGAGGCAATCACACTCAGAACATCGCCCCGGGCCTGTGCCGCGATGACGGCAGGCACATCTGATCGGGAGACAACCAACTCAACCTGAGCGCCCGAACGCAGTGCTGTGGACTGAGTCTCCGCACGGTGAGCAAGGCGTGCACGAGTTACCACGAGGGCAGGAGACGCCGTGCTGGCATCCGCTGGGGCAGAGCGAGTAGCCGAGGGCGCGGCCCAGAGGTCGACAACCGCCCCCTCACGAAGCGCCGAGGCAACGGGAAGACCAAGGTCGACAACGACAGTGGTAGCTAAGGTCTGCGACGCGTCGCCAACGCTCGCCAGAGGAACGAGCTCACCGGGGTGAATGACACGAGTGACGACTTTGCCGACCACCGGGATGGAGCCGAGGATGTACTCGCCGAGAACCGTGGACGCAGGGACTTCTTCAATGCGCATGTCCCCGGCCTGCACTTGCTGGCCTTCAACGAGGAGGCGCGTTGCCACCCAACGCCCTGACGTCGCAGCAGTGACACGAAGCACACCGACGACAGACAGCCCCGACGCAATGATGAGGACCACCCCAATCGCAACGCGCCAGTTGACACGATTCTTCCGCAGCATCGACTGCATGTTGACCTCCATCCAGAGCTTGTGGTTCTGGTCATCATGCTGGGTAGGTCACAGAGATGCGGGAAAGTTATCCACAGGAAGTCCGCTGCAAGGGGATTCGTTGCCGCCGGGAGACTTATGGTTGGGAAATGACCGATATGGGCGTTCACACCTTCCTTACCCCCGACACCGTCGCCGAAATACTGAGCATTTCGGTACACCAGGTCTACGAGCTGCTCGAATCGGGCGAGTTGCTCGGTCTGAAGGTCGGCCAGCGCGGTCCCTGGCGCGTCGAGCACGATCAACTTGAGCGCTTCATCGAAGATGGCTATGCGGCTGCGTCGCAGGCCGCCCGCTGGAACCAAGCCGAGCTGGCCAACATCCCTGAACTGGCCGACGGTCGCATCATCTAGTCGTCCAGCGTAAACATCGCGAGGTGGCCTAGGGGCAGAAATGCCCTACTTTCAAGGGATTCCGCCCGTCTTGCCCGGTCGGGCGCATGAATCGCGAGCTCGATGAAATCCGCGCCAACGCGATCAATCGTCCCGTGAATAGCTCGACCGCCCACACGGGCCCAACCGGATTTCCTCCGCCGTGCGAGATCACGAAGCAGGATGCGCAGCGTAATTCGCTCTAGGCGTTTGGGGCGTGCTGAGGATTCTCGGGTCACTACATCGTGAAGGTCAGAGCGCGCGGCCTGATTCGGCGGGGGGAACTCAACCTGCTCGATGCAACCCACGTTGAGAATGGCATAGCCGGCGAGCGCTCGAGGCTCCGAGATCTGGCCCGCAATCCAATCACGCCCACAGTTATCCACAGTTATCCACAGGGAGGCGCCGGCGATCCACACCTTGACGGGAGCAGCGTTCCTGACAAGTAGTTGCTCCTCATCCAGGAGAGCGAGCAATCCTCGAGTCGCATTCTCTTGACGGAGATGGTCGCGAAACGCATCACGCTGTGCAAGCGCACGCTCGGCGGTCAACTGATCTTCGAGATCGTCAAACAGGTTTTCCCATCGCATGGCGGCAACCATAGGGAAGGCAACCTGTGAGTTTCCGAGACTTGTCCACAAAGTGGCTGAACTCTCAGCATGGCTCCGCGGGAATTTGGTTTTATGGGGCAACCTTGTCCGCCATTTTCACCACTTTCCAGAAACAGAGAGTCCCATGAGCTCGCCCCTCCCCCTTTCCGCAGCAAGCCGACCGCAGGTCAACACTCGCCTGGCGAGCTACAACGACGACGACTACTTCGGGCCGCAGCGCACCTCGACCGATGAACTGCCCGACCCCCGTCAGCTCGCCGAGAACCTGGCGCGCAGTGTGATGGAAATACTCGCTGGTGCACGAGAACTCGATCAGATTTCGCGTTGGGTCACGGACGAGGTTTACCGCACGCTGATCACGAGAGTTCAGGCGTCGGCACGCGCCAGAGCCCTCAAAAAGATTCCGGTCTCACGACCAGTTTTCACGCTGGGAAGCACGCTCGTCTGCACCCCAGCTGACGGAGTCGCCGAAGTAGTCGTCGTGGTCCACGGGCGGGCACGGAGCCGTTCCATTGCCCTCAGGCTCGAGGGTCTAGACGGCCGCTGGCGCGCAGCTGCTATCCACGTTCTCTAGAACGAACTACTTTTTGTCTTTCGCCCGACGCTCAGCACGGTTCTGGGGAACAGAACCATCCACGCGCTGGCCGAAGGCACCGCGCGTAGCCTGCTGAGGCTGACCAGGCTGCTCAGTGCGCTCCGGAACAATCTGCTGATCATTCGCCTGTGCCTGCTGAGCCCGAGCCGTCGCAGCCTGCTCAACGCGGCCACTCTGGTCGCGAACCTCAGCCTGGCCGTCCTCAGACGGAGCCGTGTAGCTCAGGTTGCTTGGGGCGCCACCAGCCGTCAGACCCTTGGCGTCAACACTCGGGTGTGCAGGGTCATCAGGGGCCTCCTTGACCTCAACCTCCAGGTTGAACAAGAAACCGACAGACTCCGACTTAATCTGCTGCATCATGCCCGAATACAAGGCGAAGCCCTCACGCTGGTACTCGACAAGCGGGTCCCGCTGAGCCATCGCACGAAGGCCGATGCCGTCCTTCAGATAGTCCATCTCGTAAAGGTGGTCACGCCAGCGACGGTCAATAACCGACAACACAACACGGCGCTCCAGTTCGCGCATCGCAGACTCGCCCAAGCTCGCCTCACGGTTGGCGTAGGCCAACTCAGCATCCGAGATGAGCTCACGGCGCATGAACTGGCGGTTCACACGACCCCGCGTTCCAGCCTCGGCAATGACCTCATCAATCGAAATCGAGATGGGGTAAATCGTCTTCAGCTCGGCCCATAGAGCGTCGAAGTCCCAGTCATCACCGTTGCCCGAGCCACAATGCACGTCGAGCACCTCGTCGACAACATCCGACACGAAGCTCAAGCAGCGATCCTTAAGATCGTCACCCTCGAGAATGTGCGCACGGTCGGTGTAGATCGCTTCACGCTGACGGTTAAGAACATCGTCGTACTTGAGAACGTTCTTGCGAACCTCAGCGTTACGAGCCTCAACCTGCGACTGGGCAGAACGAATGGCGCGGCTGACGAGACCCATCTCAATGGCGGTGTCGTCAGGAACGTTGACGCGGGAGATGAAACCAGCGTTGAACATGCGCATGAGGTCATCGGTAAGCGAGAGGTAGAAACGGCTCTCACCAGGGTCACCCTGACGACCTGCACGACCACGCAGCTGGTTGTCGATGCGGCGAGACTCGTGACGCTCGGTGCCGAGCACGTAAAGCCCGCCGGCCTCAATAACCTTGGCGGCTTCTTCTTCAACGGCCGTCTTTGCCTTGGCGTAAGCGCTAGCCCATGCCTTCTCGTATTCCTCGGGGGTCTCTGAGGGGTTCAGGCCCTGCGATGCGAGCTCGGCGACAGCCAAGAATTCCGCGTTAC
>CAZPVE010000008.1:0-1906 GCA_964589925.1 uncultured Aurantimicrobium sp.
GAATCCTGAGGCAAGAAGGCGTTGCCTGCGGCGTAATAACCGCGTCTGGGCAGATCGAATCCTGCAACTGCCGTGAAGAACTCGTGCGGGATCTGGGTCAGGATTCCGGCCCCGTCCCCAGTGCCAGCATCTGAACCGACGGCACCGCGGTGTTCGAGGTTGCGCAGTGAGCTCAAGGCAACATCAATGATGTCGTGTCCGGCCGACCCACGGAGAGTGGCAACCATGGCGAACCCGCACGAATCTTTTTCTCGCGAAGGGTTGAAAAGACCCTGTGCGGCAGGAACCGCGGAAAAGCGGTGATGTGGCAAAGCGACCGTCACGCACGGCCTCCTCTCGAAGATGCTGAAACATCCGACGAGGCGCCTTTGCCAACGTGGTAACGGGCCGGTTCGCCCTGTTCTGATTCTAGCCCAGCCGACGGTGAACGCCGTCCAGGCAGGTAGACACTGACCTCGATACCTGTGTGTCGACGATGTGACCACAGCCAGAGAATGATGCCGAGAGCAACAGCGCCAAGGGCCGCCCAGATGTTGGTGCGGATACCGAGGAACGTCTCGCTGGGGTCGATACGAATCGATTCAAGCCACGCCCGACCGATGCCGTACCAAACCAGGTAAAAGGCAAAGGCTCGACCCCATCGCATGTTGAGACGACGCTCGAGGATGAGAAGAATCATGACACCCACGAGGTTCCAGATGATCTCGTAGAGGAATGTGGGCTGGAAGAGCGTTCCCGCTGGCAGACCCGCTGGGAACGCCGGGTTCGAAGACTCAATTTCGAGACCCCAGGGCAACGTTGTCGGCAGTCCGAATAGTTCGTGGTTGAAGTAGTTTCCGAGGCGACCAACGGCTTGGGCAACCAAGAGCCCGGGGGCGAGCGCGTCTGCGAAGCTCAAGAACCGGATGCCGGTCTGACGGGACCCCAAGAACACGCCCAGCGCGCCACCCAGCAGAGCTCCGAAAATAGCGTTTCCGCCCTCCCAGATGTAAAAGACTTTCAGGAGGTCGGCACCTTCGTAGAAATAGTCCGACGGGTGCGTGAACACATGATAGAACCGAGCGACGACGATGCCGATCGGGACCGTCCAGAGTAGAAAGTCAAGGGTTGCCCCCTTGGCTCCACCACGACGTGTCAGCCGGACGCTGGTAATCCACGTAGCGAGCGCAATGCCGAGGAGGATGCACAGAGCATACGTGTGGACACGGAACGGACCGAGGTCAAAGTACTGCCAGTCCAAGGGAGGGCTGGGCAGACTGGCCAGAATGGTCGTTGCTGAAGAGCTCACGCGTTTCCTTCGGTGATGATTGTGAGTGGCTTATCGATTTTAGGCGGGGCCAGGCTTACCGGACGCCAGTTCCAGTGCCTTCTCAGCCAGCGCTTGCACTCCCCCGTCAGCGAGAGCTTGGACGAGCGCGCTTCCGACGATGGCACCATCGGCATATCCCAGAACTTCGCGCACCTGATCTGGTGTCGAAATTCCGAGGCCGACGCCGATGTGCTCAGCGCCGTGGGCCCGGAGGCGCTCGACGAGAGTGACAGCCGCCGAGTCAACGTCGCTGCGAGTCCCGGTGATTCCCATGGTCGAAACGGCGTAGACGAAACCGCGACTTTCGGCGATGGCCCGATCGACCCGAGAATCGCTCGAGCTCGGTGCGGCCAAGAAGACACGATCAAGGTCGAACTTCGAGCTCGCATCGAGCCAGAGCTGCGCCTCGTCAGGGATGAGGTCCGGAGTGATGAGGCCTGCGCCACCAGCTGCCTTGAGATCACTGGCGAACCGATCCACACCATAGGCAAGAACGGGGTTCCAGTACGTCATCACAAGTGCCGGCGTGGAAACCTCGGCCGTGATCTGCTCCAGAGCAGAGAAGGCATCAGAGATTCGGAAACCGTTCTCCAAAGC
>CAZPVE010000008.1:1916-16324 GCA_964589925.1 uncultured Aurantimicrobium sp.
GGCTTGCTGAATGACGAGACCGTCCATGACCGGATCGCTATAGGGCAAGCCAAGCTCAAGCACATCGGCTCCACTCTTCGCGAGCGTGATGGCAGCCTCAACACTCGCGTCTACAGTTGGGAATCCCAGCGGTAGATACCCAATGAGGCTTCCACCTTGCGCCGTGTGTGCAACGTCGAGGGTGTCTTCAACGGTCGACATAATTATTTGCTCCCGTCCAAGATTCCGAAGTATTCGGCAGCCGTCTGCATGTCTTTGTCACCTCGGCCACTCAGGTTCACGAGAATGATGCCCTCCGGGCCCAATTCGCGCCCGAGTTGAAGTGCACCGGCCAGACCGTGAGCGGTCTCAATAGCGGGAATGATACCTTCGGTGCGGCTAAGCAACCGAAGAGCGTCCATGGCCTCAACGTCAGTGACAGGACGATACTGCGCGCGACCGAGATCCTTCAGCCAACTGTGCTCAGGACCGACACCGGGATAGTCCAGGCCGGCCGAAATGGAGTGAGACTCCATGGTCTGCCCGTCGGCATCCTGAAGCATGTAACTGCGGGCGCCGTGCAAAACACCAGGGCGACCCATGGTCAGAGTTGCGGCGTGCTCTGGGGTGTCGATTCCCCGGCCCGCGGCTTCGAAACCGTAGAGGGCGACGGACTCATCGTCGAGGAACGCGTGGAAAATACCGATGGCGTTCGAGCCACCTCCGACACACGCGGCCACGGCATCCGGAAGGCGACCCGTGAGTTCCAGCACCTGCGCGCGAGCCTCTTCGCCAATGATTTTGTGGAAATCACGCACCATGGCCGGGAATGGGTGTGGGCCGGCGACAGTCCCGAGAAGATAGTGCGTCGAATCGACGTTTGCCACCCAGTCTCTGAGGGCCTCATTGATGGCATCTTTAAGCGTTCGTGAGCCGTTCGTGACGGGCACAACCTCGGCACCCAGCAGGCGCATACGAGCGACATTCAGAGCCTGTCGCTCGGTGTCGACCTGACCCATGTAAACAACACATTCAAGCCCGAACAGCGCAGCAGCTGTCGCGGTAGCTACGCCATGCTGACCTGCGCCGGTTTCGGCAATGAGGCGGGTTTTTCCCAGACGCTTCGCGAGAAGAGCCTGCCCCAGAACGTTGTTGATCTTGTGGCTACCCGTGTGGTTGAGGTCTTCACGCTTCAGGATGATGCGCGCGCCTCCCGCGTGCTCTGCAAAACGGGGTACCTCGGTGATGATCGAGGGCCGACCCGTATACGTGGCATGCAGGTGAGCCAGCTCGGCGGCGAAGGTGGGATCTTGTTTTGCGGCCTCATAGGCCACAGACAGCTCGTCGAGTGCGGCAATCAACGACTCGGGAACAAAACGTCCGCCGAACTCACCAAAGTAGGGGCCAACTTCGTCTCTCAGTGCCACTAGATCTCCAAGAATGATGCGAGGGTCAGGGCAGGGTCGCTCGTCACGAGCGCCTCACCGACGAGAACTGCGTCGGCCCCCGCACGACGGTAGTGAGCCACGTCATCCGCCGTGCGAACAGCGGACTCGGCAATCTTGACGGTAGAGGCTGGGATGGCCCCCACGAGAGACCCGAAAAGGTCTCGATCAAGCTCAAAGGTGTTGAGATCACGGGCATTGATGCCGATGAGGTCAGCGCCGAGCGCAACGGCTCGGGAAACCTCGTCGGCACTGTGTGCTTCGACAAGGGCAGTCATTCCCAGAGAATTTATGAGCGCATAGAGACGACCCAGAGTTTCGTCATCGAGGGCAGCCACGATGAGGAGAACCAGATCGGCGCCAGCTGCACGGGCCTCAAAAACCTGGTACTCCGTGGAAACGAAGTCTTTCCTGAGAATGGGAATACGCACTGCCGCACGCACCGCGCGAAGATCATCAAGTGAGCCCTTGAAGCGTCGACCCTCAGTGAGCACGCTGATAACCGATGCGCCTGCAGCCTCGTAGCTAGAAGCAAGAGCAGCCGGATCGGCAATCTCGGCCATGTCGCCACGAGACGGGCTGGCTCGCTTTACTTCGGCAATGACGTTGATTGAATCCCCAACGTTAAGGAAATCCAGCGCACGGAGTGCTGGCGGAGCTTCAAGTGCAAGTTGCTTGACCTGCTCAAGCGAAATGCTTTGCTCACGCTGTTCAGCGTCTTCGCGAGCTCCATCTGTGAGCTCTACCAGGAGCACGTTAGTGGTGCGCCTTAGGCGTGTATTTGGGGCCGTTCACGCCGTACCCGGCCTTGGACAGGATGACTCCAACGATGGGCCCAACAACCAACAGTGCGAGGCTTGCCCACACGAGCGCAGGCATATCCAAAACGAAGAAAAGGGTGCCGGTCGTGCACGCAATCAGCATGATGATGACGCTGGTCCATGCTGCAGGCGAGTGGCCTTCACCGGGATCGTTTACGTCGTTGCTCATGATTCTCCTTCGCAAATAAGTTCTCTCAACATCTTACGATGTCGGGTCGTCTCCGCGGCTCATCTCATCCCATGCATCGATGGTCGTGACGGGACCCTCGTTGGGTGTTTGCGACCCACGCGTTGCCCGTTCGAAGCGCGACTTTCGCGCCTTCCACGAACTGCTGCCCACGAGAACGAGAATCGAGCCCAACAAGACAACCAGTGCACCGATCAATGCGACGTAGAGTCCGCCCCCTAGGCTCGTCGCGCCCACGAGTTCGATCAGAGCATCGGTGTCGGAGATCCCGGACAGCGCACTGAGCTGTTTGAGCAAAAAATCTGCTGGTGATGCCGCGTAAAGCAGTACGGTTGCGAGCAAACCGGCAGAGACGAGCACGTTCACGAGAGCAATCGCGAAGGCGAGAACCCGACCAGCAGTCAAGAGAACGAGGCCCGTCGCGAGAGAGACGAGGGCGAGTCCGGCCGGAAGCACAGTCGACTCTTGGCCGGTCACACTCAACGTAGTCACGCGAACGTCGGCCGCAACAATGTGAAGGGTTGCCCAGTTTTGCGACCACCCAGCGAACACGAGAACCGCACCCAGCACGAGAGCGAGGACTGAGTTTCGCTTGGATGCGAAAGAGTGCACGTTACGACCCAATACGAGACAGCGCGTTCGCGACGGCAATTGAACGCAGCGGTGCCGCGGACTTGTTGACCGTCTCTTGGTACTCCGTCTCGGGGTCACTGTCTGCGACCAACCCGGCACCGGCTTGAACAGAAGCCTTTCCGGGAGTCAAAACAGCAGTGCGGATAGCGATGGCCAAGTCAGCGTCTCCGGAGAATGCGAAGTAGCCGACGACTCCCCCATAGACTCCGCGGCCTGCGGGCTCAAGGTCATCAATGATCTCCAGCGCGCGTGGCTTTGGGGCTCCCGAGAGTGTTCCGGCAGGGAAGGTGGCTCTGAAGACGTCCACCGCGTCGTTCCCGTCAGCGATATTTCCCTCAACGCTTGAGACGATGTGCATGATGTGGCTGAAGCGCTCAATCTTCATGAACTCGGTGACTTCGACAGAACCTGCCGCGCACACGCGCAAGAGGTCGTTTCGTGCAAGGTCGACAAGCATCAGGTGTTCGGCACGTTCCTTTTGATCACCCAAGAGGTCTTCGCCGAGCGCGACGTCAGCCTCGGGGGTCTCACCTCGAGGTCGCGACCCTGCAATGGGCTTCGTGTAAACACGCTTTCCTTGCACCTTGACCAGGGCCTCGGGAGATGAACCAACGACGTGGATGGGAGAACCGTCTGGCAGCTCATGGCAGAGCAAGTACATATAGGGACTCGGGTTCAATGAGCGAAGAACCCGGTACACGTCAATAGGGTCGGCCTCGTTGACGACGTCGAACCGCTGAGAAATAACCACCTGGAACACGTCACCATCAACGATGTGCTTCTTGCTCGCGGTAACAGCATCCAGGAAGTCTTGCTTGGCGGTGCGGTAGGTAGGAGTGACGTGAGCATCGAGGTCAATTGATGCAATGGAGGTCTGTCCGGGCACGGCAAGGCGAGCCTGCAAATCATCGAGGCGCGCTTGAGCAGCATCCCAATCAGCGTCTTGGGCGAGCACATTCGTCACCAAGAGCACGGTTCCCCACTTGTGGTCGAGTACCACGAGGTCACGCGCGAAAGACAGGCACACTTCGGGCACGCGGACGTCCTGCGGGGGTGAAGCAGGAAGTCGCTCGAGTTGACGCACAACATCCCAGCCCAGGTACCCGACGAGACCAGATGACAGAGCGGGCAGTCCACTTACCGGCTTTGCTTTCCAAGCCGAATACAAGGAACGAAGAGCGTCGAGAGTGAGTGCAGGAATGTCTCCTGAGAAGGCATCTTGCTCGGACAAGCCCGTTGACGTCCATGTCGCCTTGCCGCCCGATTCACTCAGCACGCCGAAACTCTCGACCCCAACAAAGCTGAAGCGAGACCAAATACCACCCTGCTCTGCTGACTCCAGCAAGAAGCTCCCAGGCAGACCGGCTGCGAGCTTGCGGTAAATGGCGACGGGCGATTCGCCGTCCGCGAAGACTTGGCGAATCACTGGGATGACATCAAACCCCGCCTCGAGGGCATCCACAAATTGTTGACGCGTCGTGGTGGTTGCTGAGGCGGTCATGGAAGATCCTCCTGCTGGAGGTCCGTAACAGCGTCGATAGATGCGCTCTCAAAGCAGCTGCGTGTACCGGTGTGGCATGCGGCCCCGACCTGTTCAACAGCAATCAGCAGTGCGTCGGAGTCGCAGTCCGCCTCAATCGAGCGAACGAGCTGAATGTGACCACTCGTGTCGCCCTTGCGCCACAATTCTTGCCGCGAACGTGACCAAAACACGACTCGTCCTGACTCAACGGTCAAACCAAGCGAATCTCGATTCATGTACCCGAGCATGAGCACACGCTGGGTTAGAACGTCCTGGATGATGGCAGGGACGAGTCCCTCACCATTGAAGGCGACTTCGTCGGGGGTTATGACGCTCATGATTACCTAACAGCGTATCCGTCGGCGGCAATGGCGGCCTTGACCTCGGCGATCGATACCTCACCCGAGTGGAATATGCTTGCGGCCAAAACCGCGTCTGCACCAGCAGCAATCGCTGGACCAAAATCGCTGGCACGCCCGGCGCCACCGGAGGCGATCACCGGAACGGGCGAGATTTCGCGAATTGCCTGAATGAGCTGGAGGTCGAAACCATCCTTGGTTCCGTCTGCATCAATTGAGTTCACGAGCAACTCACCGACGCCGCGATCGATGCTCTCTCGGGCCCACGCGAGTGCGTCAAGGTCGGTGGTCTGGCGCCCACCGTGCGTGGTAACTGCAAAACCGGAGGCGGTGTGGTCGGCACGCTTGATATCGAGGGATATAACGAGAACCTGAGACCCATATCGCTGAGAAATCTCATCCAGCAGGTCGGGTCGGGCAATTGCGGCACTATTCACACTGATCTTGTCGGCACCCGAGGCCAGAAGTCGCGAAACATCGTCGACCGAACGAACCCCACCTCCGACGGTCAAGGGAATGAATACCTGCTCTGCCGTCTGGCTGACCACGTCGAACATCGTTGCGCGCGCGTCGACTGTCGCCGACACATCCAGGAATGTAATCTCGTCTGCGCCGTCTGCGTAGTACTTAGCAGCCAGAGCTACCGGATCTCCGGCATCCCGCAAATTCTCGAAATTGACACCCTTGACCACGCGCCCCGCAGAGACGTCGAGGCACGGAATCACACGATAAGCAACGCTCACGATGGGCACCTAGAGGCGTGCAGCGTGAATCGAACTCACGAGAATCGCGCGTGCTCCCAGGTCGTGCAGGGCATCCATCACCTGGTTGGTGTCCGCCCGGGGCACCATGACGCGAACTGCAGCCCACTCCGGGTCGTGAAGTGGGGAGACTGTCGGCGACTCGATACCAGGAGCAATGGCACACGCCTGCTCGAGTAGGGCCCGTGGGACGTCGTAATCCATGAGGACAAACTGACGGGCGACCAGAACGCCCTGAAGGCGACGCAGCAGGGTTGCGGCTGACGACCTCTTGTCTTCTCGACTAATCAAGACAGCCGTGGACTGAAGGAGGACTGGGCCGAAAATCTCGAGACCTGCCTGTCGCAAGGTGCCACCGGTTGAAACGACGTCGGCGACGGCATCGGCAACTCCGAGTCGAACAGCAGATTCCACGGCACCGTCAAGGCGAACAACGGTGACATCAGCAACGCCCTGCGCGACCAGGAAGTCGTGAACGAGGTTGGGGTAACTGGTGGCAACGCGCACGCCAGCAAGATCGGCTAACTTGCCGAACTTTCCGACAGGACCAGCAAAGCGAAAAGTGGAGTCGCCGAAACCGAGCTCGGCGATCTCTCCGGCCTCAGACTGCGAATCAATCAGCAGGTCACGGCCGGTAATGCCGACATCGAGCGCACCCGAGCCAACGTACGTGGCGATGTCCCGGGGGCGAAGATAGAAGAACTCGACGTCGTTTCTTGCGTCGACATAGTGCAAGTCACGGGCATCGCGACGAGTGCCATAACCGGCCTCAACGAGCATGGCTGAGGCGGTTTCAGCGAGCGAACCCTTGTTGGGGACTGCTACACGGAGCATGAGATTCCTTGAAAATTAGAGGTGGCGGTTGACGTCATCAAGGGAGATTCCCTTGGCAAGCATGAGAACTTGCAGATGGTAGATCAGCTGCGAGATCTCTTCGGCAGCTCGATCATTCGACTCATGCTCTGCGGCCATCCAGACCTCTGCCGCCTCTTCAACGATCTTCTTACCTATCGCGTGCACGCCAGCATCGAACTCAGCCACGGTGCGTGAACCGACAGGCCGATCAGCGATGCGCTGCTCGAGCTCTGCATAGAGGCTCTCAAAAGTCTTCACGACTCAAGGTTATCGTGCCATCGCTGCCCACTCGCGCATGCGGCATCGGTTGAGCTTCTAGTGGTGATGAGCCTGCGCAGCTAGTCGCAGCTCGCTAATCGCGACAGGGATGTTTTCAGCGTTGTAGACACTAGAGCCGGCAACAAACGTATCGGCACCATTTTCTGCCGCGATGGTAATCGTGTGCGTTGTCACTCCCCCGTCAACCTGCAGCCACACATCGAGTCCGATTCGTGAGCGAGCAGCATGCAGAGCCTGAAGCTTTGGCATCACCTCGGGAATGAACTTTTGACCGCCAAAACCGGGTTCGACGGTCATGACGAGAACCTGATCAAACTCGGGAAGAAGCTCAAGGTACGGTTCGACCGAGGTGCCAGGTTTGAGCGCGATTCCGGCTCGAGCACCAATCTCACGCAGACGACGTGCCAGTTTGACGGGGTCGTCGGTCGCTTCGGCATGGAAAGTCACGGAGTAGCAGCCCAATTCGGCGTATCCAGGCGCCCAGCGATAGGGATCCTCAATCATGAGATGCACATCGAGAGGAATCGGCGACACAGCCTGAATGCGCTCAACCATCTGCGGACCAAACGTGAGATTGGGCACAAAGTGATTGTCCATGACGTCGACGTGAACCAAGTCAGCCGTTGAGATTGCGGCTAGATCGTGCTCCATGTTGACGAAATCCGCCGAAAGGATGCTCGGGTTGATGCGAACGGCCATGCTCTGAGCCTATGGGGCTTTTTGCAGCAGGGCGATGAACATCGCATCCGTGGCGTGAATGTGTGGCCACAGCTGGACTGATTTGACGCCAAGCGGCGTCCCGAGGGGCTTCAGAACACATCCCTCGAGGACTTTGCGCGCATCAAGTTCTATTGCTTCCGGGCGCTTTTTCACAGCGGCATTCACGATAGCTCGAGTCTCAGCAACATGCGGAGAACACGTGACATAGGCCACGATGCCTCCAGGGCGCAGGGAATCTAGGGCACTGACCAGAAGCTCCTCTTGGAGGGCGGTCAACGCCGCAATGTCCTTGGGAGTTTTTCGCCAGCGAGCCTCCGGTCGCCGACGCAAGGCACCGAGCCCCGAACACGGCGCATCCACCAGAATGCGATCGTACACAGGGCCATATTCGCCAAAGCTTCTGCCGTCGCGATTCAACACTTCGACCTCAGGCCACGGAGCGACCGAGCGCTTCACGAGGTCCAGGCGCCCAGCGTTGGCTTCATTCGCGCTCAGGTGAGAGCCAGACTGCGAGGCGAACGCAGCAAGGACTGCCGACTTTCCGCCCGGTGCAGCACACATATCAAGCCACTTCTCACCCGCTACTAACGGGCGTGCCTGCACGAGAGCGAGCGCTGCCAGCTGAGACCCCTCGTCTTGAACCCTGACCTTGCCTCCGCCGACGGAAGTCAGGGATGCAGGATTGCCATCGGCTTCCAGATGCCAACCGATAGGCGAGAACGAAGCCCGTCGGCACCCTGCTAAATGTGGTGAACCGTCGAGGCGGAGGTCTGCGATACCCAGCGCTGTTTGCTCGTTGTCGGCAGCCAGGAGAGCGTCGATATCGTCCTGACGACCATCCGCTTTGAGTGCAGCTTCACAGGCCCTGATGATCCACGCGGGATGACTGGTCAGGATTTCACGCTTCTGGGTTTCATCATTCACTCCGGCGACGAGATCGGAATCCCATTGCTCAGCAGTGCGTTCTGTTACGCGGCGCATGACAGCATTTGCGAAGCCAGCCGCCGCCCCCATGCCTGACTGGCGAACCAATTCAACCGTCTCGTTCACGGCTGCGTGCGTCGATACCCGCATCGCCAAATGCTGGTGACAACCCATTTCCAGGGCGGCCAAGACTACCGGGTGGATCTTCTCGATTGGCCTATCGGTGGTCCGAGCGATGATCGCGTCGTATTTGCCTCGACCTCGGAGCGTTCCATGACACAGTTCTGTTGCGAGTCCGGCGTCACGCCCGTCGAGCCCGGCTGCAGAGATTCTGGATGAAAGCAACAGGTTCGCGTACGCGTCGTCCTTAAGAACCGCCACGATCACATCAAGGGCAACCGTGCGGGCGGACTGATTTCGCGATTCCCTACGTGCGCGAGTAGGCACTCTGCGTGTGGATGACCGTTGTTGCCCCGTCACCTCCGGCCACGCGCCCAATCTTCAGCACTCATTCTGCCTTTGCCGGCGGGCTGAACGGTGAGCAAAGAAATAGCCCGACTGGCCGTGCCGAGGAGCACCCTTCCATCGACAACTTCGATAGCGCCAGGCGAAATCGAGTAGGTCGAGAGCCTGGCCTCGTGAACTTTGACGCGAAGGTCACCATCCAAGAACCAGAAGCCGGGTTCTGGTGTCACACCACGAAAAAGGGCGTAAGACGCCTCACCCGGAGCATGCGGCTGGAATTGAGCATCTGCAACGGTGAGCTTGGGCGCGGGCGTCGGATCTCCCTGTTGTGCCAAGAACCGCTGGGTTCGCGCGGCGATCGAATCGACAACGTCGACGGTCTGACCCGCGCCCTCGATAGACAATCTTTCGAGGAGCTCTCCCGCCGTTTCGTCGGGCAAGATACGAACTTCGTGAGTGCTGGCAATGTCGCCGGCATCCATGGCACGCACCAGCTGGAACACAGTTGTGGCCGCCGCAGGCATCTGGTTGATCAGAGTCCACTGAACAGGCGCCGCCCCTCGCAACAGCGGAAGGGCAGAAAAGTGAAGGTTGACCCAGCCATAACGAAGAGAGTCAAGTGTGGGCTGGTCCAGAAGGGCTCCATACGCAACCACAACGCCCAGCTCGGCCCCCAAATGGCGGATGCTTTCAATCACGTCAGCGTCAACGGCGCTGGTTTTGATCACGGGAATTCGATGTTCTTCGGCCCACACCGCAACATCCGACGCAGTGAGAACCGCTTTACGGCCCACGGGTGCGTCAGGGCGAGTGATGACCGCAACGACCTCATGCTCAGACTGCACCAGCGCTTGCAGTGTCGGGAGAGCTATCGCGGGGGTTCCAGCGAAGACAATCTTCATTGGTGAACCTAACTCAATCCGCGCAGTGCCTGGTCGTCGATACGCACGCTCAGTCTAAGGACTCGCGCAGGCGTCCCCGATGAACCCGCGGGCTTTCGACTCGTGAGGGCAGTCTTAAGTATCAATGCCCTCAGAGCCTTGGCAACAGTGAGACCGTCTCGGTAGTCGAACGTGATAATCAAGCGCGATGAGCCCTCTGCCCCAGGAACCGGCCCCAGAATGCTGCGATGGGGAATGTTGGGCAGTTCAGCTTGAACAAGGGCGATTGCCTCTCGAGAACCGGCACACACCGCCACCTTCGTGGACGGCGGCAAAGCTAGGGACTCACGCTCTGCCAGCGTGTGTCGCGCAAATGTACCGAGTGCCTGAGTTTGGATAACCTCTCCCAATGCTCTTCCCGACCCAGCGACAAATCGCGGGGCGTCGCCACGCGCAAGCGCGAAGGCATTAAACCAGATGCGAAGTGCATTGATGTCGGCATCGATGTCTTCGCGCATTCGCGCACTTTCACCGTCCAGGATGACCACACATGCGTAGCCCCCTGCCACCAGGGGCTCAGTTCCGGGAGTCGCAATGACGAGCGCAGGAGTGTTCGGAAGAACGCCGAGATCCTTGCTGCCGTCAGAAAAGTGAACCAACACCCCAGGAAAGGCTTTGGCAAGGTCTTCAGCCGTCTTCTCCGAACCAGGAAGAAGCGGCACTGCCTGGTTGGAATGACAGTTTCCACACGTCCACGCTGGTTCGAGACGACCACACCATCTGCACGAAGGAACCGAGGCTCTTGACTCAAGCGCGAGAGGACCGTGGCAAGAAGAGCACAGAGCCCGCTCGCGACAACTTTTACATCGAAGACCACCGGCAAAACCCGGTCGCGCAACTTGCAAGAGCACGGGGCCGGTCTTTATCGCGGCTCTAGCAGCGACAAGTGCAGCAGGCGGGATCCTGGACGCTCCCCGGTCGCTTTCGTCTTGCGCCATGAGATCAGTCGCGCTGATCCCGCCGGCTTCTGACCCGAGCTCCTGCTGCGCAAGGTAAGACAGTCCAACGAGGCGAGCGATGTCAACGCTGGGAACATGCGCCGCAAAAATCAGCGAACAACCCGACTCCGATTGGCGCAGGAGGGCGACGTCCCGTGGATGGGCGTATGGTGCCAGGGGCTCGCTGAAGGATTCATCGGCTGCGTCCCACAGTGCGATCAGCCCGAGGTTGTTTACGGGTGCATAAACCGCCGACCGATTGCCAATGACAATGACAACATCCTCGGTGAGGATGCGCAGGTAGTTTTTCCAGCGTGATGCGCCGGGCAATGATGCGTCGACGCGCACGACCACCTCCCCTAGCCCGATAGCCGTGAGCGCGGAATCGAGAAGGTTCAGGTCGCGAAAATCGGGCACGACGAGAATGCTGCTCTGACTACGTTGGGATGCCGCAACAGCTTGGTGCGCAAGTTCGAACACCCAGCGGGGAACCCACGTCCCTGCGACGATTTCCTGCACGCCACCTGACACTCGAGCGGCAACTCGATCCCCCAAGGCGACGGTCAGAGGCTCGGCGTCAGTGGCCTGGAGCAATTCATGCGCGGCCTGAGCCAACCCGGAGGCGGGAGCGAGACTGCCGCCTGCATCTCGTTCAGCGAGATATTCCTTTTCGACCTTGACATACCGTGGCGGAATCGCAAGCCGTAGAACATCGACGGCACTGCCTGCCTGCCGATCGGCAACCTGGCGCGCTAGGTCATAAAGCCGGGGCGGGAGGGCCGGCACAGGCGACACGATCGAATCAACCTCGGAGAGATTCCCGGAAAAAGATGATGATTCTGACAGCTCAATGATCCACGCATTGGCGCGACGATTTCCTGTGCGCAGCGGAACCTGAACCCGTTGACCAACTTCTATCTCGGCTCGAAGTCGCTCCGGTACCGCGTAATCGAAGGGGTGGTCGAGCTGAGGCAGAGGAGAGTCGAGAATGACTCGAGCAATAAGCGGAGTTGACTCCGGCATTAGCGCTCCGCTGCGCGCCTCAGGTCGTCTGCGCGACTGGTGCTTTCCCACGTGAACTCGGGAAGCTCGCGTCCGAAGTGACCATAAGCCGCCGTTTTGCGGTAGATCGGCCGAAGAAGGTCAAGATCACGAATGATCGCAGCTGGACGCAGATCAAACGTGTCGCGAATGGCACCGATGATCACGTCGTCACTAAACTTCCCGGTGCCGAAGGTCTCGACGTACAGACCCACGGGTTCGGCAACGCCAATGGCGTAGGCGACCTGAACCTCAATGCGATCTGCGAGCCCTGCCGCCACGGCGTTCTTAGCCACCCACCGAAGGGCATAGGCGGCAGAACGGTCAACCTTGGATGGATCTTTGCCACTGAAGGCTCCGCCACCATGACGAGCGGCACCCCCGTACGTGTCAACGATGATTTTGCGACCGGTCAGCCCCGCGTCAGCTCCGGGGCCACCGAGAACAAAGGAACCCATGGGATTCACCAGAATTCGCGCTTCCCCCGAGGGAATGCTCAGGTGCTCCAGAACCGGACGAATAACGACGCGCTCAACATCCGCCCTAACTTGATCGAGCGACACCTCAGAGTCGTGCTGGGTCGAAATCAAGACGGTGTTGACCGAGTGCGGAACCGCTCCGTCATAGGCGATCGTGGCTTGAGTTTTGCCATCGGGACGAAGGTAAGCAAGCTCACCCGACTTGCGCACAGCGCTCAAACGCTCGGCCAAACGATGACTGAGCCAAATCGGAAGTGGCATGAGAGACGGGGTTTCATTCGAGGCGTAGCCGAACATGATGCCCTGGTCGCCAGCACCCTGCTCATCGTGGCCGAAGACAAGGTCGCCAATCTCTGGCGACTGCTGACCGATGCTGACAGACACCCCGCAGCTGCTGCCGTCGAACCCGACGGCCGAGCTGTTGTAGCCAATGTCGGTCACGATCGAACGAACGATATCGGGAATCTCAACGTAACCCTCGGTGGTGACTTCACCGACGACGTGGACGAGACCCTTGGTTGCGAGAGTCTCAACGGCAACGCGACTGGTTTTGTCTTGCGCGAGGAGGGCGTCGAGGATGCCGTCCGAAATCTGATCGCAGACCTTGTCGGGGTGACCCTCGGTCACTGATTCACTAGTAAACAGACGCAAAGCGTTCACGAAAGAAGTCCTAACTTCAGTTTGTTCGTAATGCCCCGCAACGAGTTGCGGTGAGGTCTGGCACTTATGAGATTGAGTCGAAAATACGGTGCGCCACTGACAGTTTTGCGCCGCTCGACTCTTCAATGATACGGCCGGTCCGATTCAGGATCGCGACGCTCGTGGGCACATCACCGAAACCGGCCGAGGAACCAACGTGGTTCACAACAAGGAAGTCACATCCTTTGGCCGCCAGCTTCTCGGCAGCCAGAGCCACAAGGGCGTCATTCTCACCAGCGGTCTCAGCCGCGAAGCCAACAAGTGTGTACGCACGATCACCACTGCCCAGTCCGGCCAGAATGTCAGGGTTTTGCACAAGCTGAATCGTGGGCGATTGACCCAAGGCACTCTTCTTGAGCTTCGCGTCCGACTTCGCAGCAGGACGATAATCGGCCACAGCGGCCGCCATCACGACAATGTCGCTCTCCCCCGCCAAGCGAGTCATGGCGTCCTGCATCTCAAGCGCAGTTGGGGCGCTCACGATTGTGGCACCTGAGGGCATGAGCGCCTCGGTGTAAGCAGCAACAATCGTGACCGAGGCTCCACGAGCAAGGGCGGCCTGCGCCAGCGCAGCAGCCATGTGACCCGATGAACGGTTACCCAAGAAGCGAACGGGATCAAGCATCTCGCGCGTGCCACCGGCAGAAATCAGGATGCGCTTTCCTCGGAGGTCTTGTTGAGGGTGAGTGACCGCGGCGTAGGCTGCCGCCACAATTTCATCAACCTCCGACATACGTCCTTCGCCGGAGTCAGCCCCAGTGAGTTCACCGACGCCAGGGCCGACAAGATGAACACCGCGCTCGCGAAGCACGCGCATGTTGTCTTGCGTGGCTGGGTTCTGCCACATCTCGGTGTGCATGGCAGGCGCCACGACCAATGGGCCACGCCGCGCCAAGACCGTGTTTCCGAGAAGGTCGGGCGCAAGTCCATGTGCAATCGAAGCGAGCGTGTTCGCGGTTGCCGGAGCAATGACCACGACGTCAGCTTGTTGGCCTAACGCAACATGGCGAACTTGAGCGACATCGTCGTACAGCCCCACATGGACGGAGTTTCGGCTAATTGCTTCAAGCGTGGGACGACCTACGAACTCGAGCGCTGCTGCTGTTGCAATGACGTCGACATGATGTCCGTCTTTGACGAAAGCACGAACAACACCAACTGCCTTATACGCAGCAATGCCGCCGGATATTCCGACGACAATGCGAAGCTGTGACGATGTCACGGGAAGAAAGCTACTTACTGAGCTACCAGCGGCGTCAGTGACAGCTTGTCGGCGCTGATTTCGTGAAGAGCAACCGAGAGCGGCTTGTCGTCGATGTTGGAGTCAACGAGGGGCCCGACGTTGTCGAACATGCTGCCC
>CAZPVE010000009.1:0-15653 GCA_964589925.1 uncultured Aurantimicrobium sp.
CACGTCTTTTCGGTCTTGGGCGTAGAACGAGGCGAGAAGAACATCATTGCCCTTCGCGTCTTTGGCATAGATGCTCGAACGCTGCGCGAGCTGCCCAATTTCAAGGAACGAGGGGAGGTCGTTGAAGACTCCGAGCGTGCTGTTTGCGGTGAGGCCGGATACGGCAATCGCGGGGGTAACCGCGGCAGCGACCAAGACTGCTGCCACGAGGCTCAAGCCAACAAACGCAGCGAAACTCGACTTGCGGGCAGACTTAGCCTTCTTCTTGGCAAACATAAGATTAAGCGTACCCGGACATTTCTGGGAACAAACCGAAGGGGCCCGTAATGCCGGCACACGCGTGGGAGTACGCCACCATTCCACTGATCGTCCACAACACCACCGCAATCCTCAATTCCTGGGGTGTGGATGGATGGGAGCTCGTGCAGGTAGTTCCCGGCCCGGAAGGTGGGCTCGTTGCCTACCTCAAACGACCGCTTGAAGGAGCCTAAAGAATGACTGATGTAACGCAACGCCTCGCCCAGCTCGGCATCGACATCCCGGATGTTGCCGCCCCGGTCGCCGCGTACGTTCCCGCCGTCATTCACGGTGACCTCGTTTTCACCTCGGGTCAGCTGCCGTTTGTTCTGGGTTCCTTGCCTGAAAAGGGCAAGGTTGGCGAGGGTGATGGCCTCGTCTCACCCGCGGCCGCCAAGGATTACGCGCGCACTGCAGCGCTGAATGCGCTCGCTGCCGTCAAGAGTGTTCTCGGCTCGCTCGATCGCATCACTGGCGTGGTCAAGGTCACCGGATTCGTCGCTTCGGCTCCTGAGTTCACGGGTCAGCCCGGTGTCATCAACGGTGCGTCCGAGGTTCTCGGCGAGATCTTTGGCGACGCTGGGCTGCACTCGCGCTCGGCCGTGGGTGTTGCCGTCTTGCCCCTCGACTCGCCCGTCGAGGTCGAGATCATCGTCTCTTTTAAATAGTTCTTGGATAAAGAAAAAGCGCGCCTCCTCGCGGGGCGCGCTTTTTCGTTGTCTCGCTTAGTGAACCTGGGCGTCGATGATGCTGAGCACCGCCGGGTCGGTCAGCGTGGTGGTGTCGCCGATGGGTCGACCCTCCGCAACATCGCGAAGCAGGCGGCGCATGATCTTGCCACTGCGCGTCTTGGGCAGCTCGGCCACGATGTAGATCTTGGCCGGGCGAGCGATCGCACCGATGTGGTCCGCAACGTGCTTGCGCAGCTGGGCGCTGGCATCCGCCGGGTCAATTTCGCCGGCGAACTCGGCCTTGAGGATGACGAATGCCACGACGGCCTGGCCGGTGGTCTCATCGGCGGCGCCCACGACGGCCGACTCGGCGACGATGGGGTTGCTGACGAGCGCTGATTCAATCTCAGCGGTTGAGAGGCGGTGACCCGAAACATTCATCACATCGTCGACGCGGCCGAGCAGCCAGAGGTCGCCGTCGTCGTCGATGCGAGCACCGTCTCCGGCGAAGTACTTGTCGCCGAACTTCTCCCAGTAGGCGGAGCGGTAGCGCTCTGGGTCTCCCCAAATACCGCGAAGCATGGCAGGCCAGGGCTCGGTGATAACCAGCAGACCAGCGTCGCCTTGTTCGACGTGCACGCCCTCGTCATCCAGAATGTCGATCTGGATTCCGGGAAGCGGGGTTTGCGCACTACCGGGCTTGAGCTCGGTCACGCCAGGCAGCGGCGAAACCATGATTCCGCCGGTTTCGGTCTGCCACCAGGTGTCGACGATGGGGGCCTTGCCGCCACCGATCACATCGCGGTACCAAATCCAAGCGGCGGGGTTGATGGGCTCACCAACCGACCCGAGCAGGCGAATGCTCGACAGGTCGAACTTCTCGGGAATTTCGGTGCCGAGCTTCATGAACGAACGAATGGCAGTCGGCGCGGTGTACAAGATCGAAACCTTGTACTTCTCGACGAGCTCCCACCAGCGACCAGGGTGCGGGGCATCCGGTGTGCCTTCGTAGAGCAGCTGAGTGGCGCCATTGGCCATCGGGCCATAGACGACGTAGGTGTGGCCGGTGATCCAGCCGACGTCCGCGGTGCACCAGTAGACATCCGTTTCGGGCTTGATGTCGAACACGTTCTTGTGCGTGTAGGCAGCCTGGGTGAGGTATCCGCCCGAGGTGTGCAGAATGCCCTTCGGAGTTCCGGTGGTACCACTCGTGTAGAGAATGAACAGCGGCTGCTCGGCCGGGAAAGCCTGGGCAACATGCTCGGGGGCTGCCAACGCCATCGCGTCGTGCCACCAAATGTCACGGTCGGCGTTCCACTCGACTTCGTTATTGCCGCGCTTGACCACCAGCACGTTCGTGACGGATGCTGCTCCGCCGTCAGCTTCAACAGCTGCGTCAACCGTGGGCTTGAGTGGGAAAACCTTGCCCTTGCGCCATCCGCCGTCAGCGGTGATGACGAGTTTGGCGGAGGCGTCGTCGATGCGACTGCGCAGACTGTCGGAACTGAATCCGCCGAAGACGACGGAGTGAATCGCACCGAGGCGAGCGATGGCCAGCATCGAAATGACGGCTTCAGGGATCATGGGCAGGTAGACAGCCACACGGTCGCCGGCACCGATGCCGAGGCCAGCCAGAACGTTCGCGGCCTTCTTCACCTCGGCGGTGAGTTCGGCATAGGTGAGGTCGCGGGTGTCGCCGGGCTCGCCCTCCCAGTGGATAGCGACGCGGTCTCCGTTGCCGGCCTCTACGTGACGGTCGAGACAGTTGTAGGCAACATTCAGTTCACCGTCATCGAACCACTTGGCGACGGGCGCTTCGCTCCAGTCGAGTGTGCGGGTGAAGGGTTTGTGCCACGAAACGAGTTCGCGAGATTGCTTTGCCCAGAAAGCCAGGCGGTCTGATTTTGCCTCGGTGTAGAGATCGCTCTTCGCGTTTGCCTGTGCTGCAAATTCAGCGCTGGGCGGGAAACGCTCATCTCCATTGATGGCGGTCGTGGCGTCGGTCACGAGGTGCTCCTAAACGTCTTTGTTTTCCTCTGACACACAATTTTGCGACGCGAACAACGTCACAAGCGAATCTGACGTTCGGGTTGTCTCGTTCACTCCGGAGAAGATTGTCAGTTTCATCCCCTGTGAGCATCATAGAATGAAAATGAACCGAGATTCATCTCGTGTATGCGGCACCTTCGATTCCCCCCAATCCGGTGCCGCGAAGGCGGCGCCGTTCCCCCCAACTGGCGCCGCCTTCCTCTTTTCTCCAGTGCCGGTATTTTGGGCGTGGATGCCCGAGTTTTTGCCTAGAAATAGCGCGTGTTTTCGCTGCTCAACTCGCTGATCGACGACGAGGTAACCGACCTCTTTATTAGCGGCCGAAACGGCGTGTGGGTTCGCCGTCTCCGGGGGATCGAGCAGGCGTCAGTTTCGGTTACCGAAAATGAGGTTCGAAATCTTGCCGTGGGGCTCATCGATGCCGGAGGGCGGCACATCGACGATGCCAATCCCTGTGTCGATGTTCGGATGGGAGACGGCGTCCGGGTTCACGCGGTGCTCGCCCCGTTGAGCGTGGGTGGCACCGAGATCTCGATTCGGGTGCCGGCGCGCATCCCATTGACCCTCGATGAGCTGGTTCAACCCGGCGACTCAGGGGTGGCTCAACGGGCTTTCTTTTCGTCCGCGATCTCATCGGGGCTCACGTTTTTGGTCACAGGCTCTAGCGGCTCGGGCAAGACGACCCTCTTGGGCGCCCTCATGTCGAGCGTTCCGGCAGACGAGCGCGTCATCACGATTGAAGATGTTGCCGAACTTCGCATCACGCACCCTCGGGTTGTCGCACTCGAGGCCCGTCAGCCCAACAACGAGGGGCTGGGAGGTGTTGGGGTGGGTGAGCTGATCCGCCAGTCGTTGCGTATGCGCCCCGATCGACTCGTTGTGGGGGAGTGTCGAGGGGCAGATGTGGTCGACATGCTTCGTGCGTTCACCACGGGCCACGGCGGTGGCGGTTCGACGTTGCACGCGAACTCGCTTGAGGAGGTTCCGGTTCGCATTCTGTCTCTTGCCGCGATGAGCGGTCTCGACACTTCGGCGATTTCCCTGCTCGCCCGGGCGGCGATCGATGTTGTGGTTCACCTTGACGGGCAGGCCGGTGAACGCAGGCTTCGCTTCGGCCGTTTTGTGGATGATGCCGGTGGACTTCGAATTGAGGCGTTGAGTGAGCTCAGCTGATGAGGTTCGAGCAGCCGCAGCCCGGGTCCGTTCCCTCCTCGCCCGGGCCGAGGCCGGTTTATCCACCTCGGCAACTGACTCCCTGGGGCCCGCCGCGGATGCGGTTCTTGGGGTCGCTCGCATAACCGGGGCTCCGCTCGCCCCAACGCTAGAGATTCTGGCTGAGGCCTGCGACCAGCTCGCTGAGCAGTCCGATCGGGTGACACTGTCGCTTGCCGCACCCCGCATGGCCAGGCGCATCATTCTTGCGCTGCCGGCGGTGGCCATCCCGCTGACAGCCGCGATGGGGTTTGACGTTGTTGGTGTCCTGCTGGGATCGCCGCTGGGGTGGGGATTGATCGTCGTCGCTGGGGCGCTGACCTGGGTGGGGGCGCGGTGGTCGACTCGACTCGTTGAGGTCGCGACGCGAATGCCTCAGGCGCCAGGGCTGTATGCGCGGCTCATCGCAGTCGCGCTGTCTGCCGGCGTGGGGCTCACTCGGGCACGGGTTGTCACGCGAGCGGCCCTGTGCGACAGCGGACTGCTGTTTCTCATCGAAGCCCAAGAGACTGTTGCGGCTGAGGCGGCCATCGAGGCCTCGGCGAGCGCGGGGGTCCCGTTGGTGCGTGTGCTGAGGGCTCTCGACCGGCTGCAAGTTGATCAGGTCGCCCTCGCTTCGAATGTCCGGGCCAGGCAGCTCGGCGAAAAGCTCCTCGTGCCCCTGGGAGTGTGCACGCTTCCGGCCTTTCTCCTGCTCGGTGTTGTTCCCGCGATGGTGAGCGTGGTTTCCAGCACAACCATCCACTTTTAGGAGCTTTCCACCGCCGAGCTCGAAGCGACGGGTGGCCGCCGTCATCGAGGGCACAATCAACACCCAAACAAAGGAGAAATGATGACTCGTTCTATCTGCGCCACCGCCAGCACTCAGGCCCTTCGCGCGATTCGCGCCCTTCGTGATGATCGGGGTGCCGCAACCGCTGAATACGCAATTGCCACCATGGCCGCCGTAGGGCTGGCTGGCTTGTTGGTCTCGATTCTGCGCGGAGACGCAGTCCGCTCGTTGCTCACGGGGCTCATCACCAGCGCGCTGCACGTTGTTGGGTAGCTGGGCAGTGCCCTGGCATGGTGCTCGGCGGGGGATTTGCTCCGAGCGGGGTTCGTTCTCGGTCGAGCTGGCCATTCTCTCGCCGAGCGTGATTCTGCTGATTGCTCTTGTGCTGGGGGCCGGCACTCTGGGTGCGGAGCAAGTCGAGGCTCGCTCCTTAGCGCAGATGGCCGTCGAGACGCTAGCTCGAAGTGCTTCTCTTTCTGCGCTCGAGAACAAACTTGCCTCGCGCGGATTCCAAGTGGTTTCGCACCATCGCGAGGACATTGAAGAGTGTGTTTCTATTCGAGGGACGGCACGAATCTCGACGGTCGCGCGGCGGCTCCTGCTTGATGCCTTACCGCCGGTCGAGGCCCGGGCCTGCACGGCCGCTCCGGCGCCTGAGGTGCCATGAGCTCGAGGGCGCCGTGGAGTTCTGATCGAGGGTCCGCCGCTCTCCTTCTTATAGGGGTGCTGGCCGCTCTCGCACTCTCGCTCGCCCTGATCGGGGCAGCCGGTGCGATGTGGCAGCGCGTTGACCTGCAACACAAAGTCGATTCGCTGGCACTGGCCGGCGCTGACACTCTCTCGGGAAGACTCTCCGGGTACCCCTGTGAGGTGGTCGCCAGCCTGGCGAAATCGCAGGGAGTGGTGATCGCCTCCTGCACAGCGAGCGGGTTAGAAATGCGGGTTCAGGGCAGAGCAAAATGGGGCCTCATGTCTCTGTCGGCTCGGGCACACGCCGGGCCACCCTAAAAACTCAATAATTTGACGCGTCGTTCAAGGCGTGTATGGTGACACCGACTCACTCACTTATCCGGAGGAACTTTTTGTCAGGCACAAAGAAGCTCGTCATCGTCGAGTCGCCGGCCAAAGCCAAAACCATTGGCAAGTACTTGGGCAGCGACTACGAGGTGTTGGCGTCCGTGGGACACATCCGTGACATCCCTACGCCCAAAGAGCTGCCTGCCGACCTGAAAAAGGGCCCGTACGGCAAGTTCGCTGTCAACATCGAGGACAAGTTCCAGCCCTATTACGTGGTGAGTGAAGACAGCAAGCGCACGGTCGCTGATCTCAAGCGGGCACTCAAAGAATCGGACGAGCTCTACCTCGCAACCGATGAAGACCGCGAAGGTGAAGCAATTGCGTGGCATCTGCTCGAGGTGCTGAAGCCCAAGGTTCCGGTCAAGCGCATGGTGTTCCACGAGATCACCCAGGAGGCCATCGAGGCGGCCCGAGAAAACACCCGAGAGCTCGACACGGCCTTGGTTGAGGCCCAAGAAACCCGCCGCATTCTTGACCGCATCTACGGATTCGAAATCTCACCCGTGCTGTGGCGAATGGTCGGCCCCAACCTTTCTGCTGGTCGCGTTCAGTCTGTTGCTGCACGCCTGATCGTGGAGCGCGAGCGTGAGCGCATGGCGTTCACCGCCGCCGGATACTGGGACCTCCTGCTCACCGTCGGCACTTCATCCGATGTCTCGAGCCAGTTCGAGGCAAAGCTTGTTCGCCTCGGCGGAGCGCCCATCGCATCCGGCCGCGACTTCGACGAGCAAGGAAAGCTCAAGAGCTCGGCCCGCGCGCTGAGCGAGGCAGAAGCCCTCGCTCTCTCTGGGCAGATTGCCTCGGCCGGCACCACCATCACCGTCACCAAGCTGGAAACCAAGCCCTACTCCCGTAAGCCGGCGGCGCCGTTCACCACGTCGACCCTTCAGCAGGCTGGTGTGAACGAACTCAAGTTCTCGTCGCGCCAGACCATGAGCGTGGCACAGCGCCTCTACGAAAACGGTCACATCACCTATATGCGAACCGACTCGCCCAGCCTGTCGACGCAGGCCATGAACGCGGCGCGCTCGCAGGCCATAGCGATGTATGGCGAAGACCAGGTGTCGCCCACCCCTCGCGTCTACACCGGAAAGAGCAAGAACGCGCAAGAGGCCCACGAAGCCATTCGGCCTTCTGGTGATGTCTTCAAGACTCCGGCGCAACTGTCAACCGTGTTGCGCGGCGAAGAACTCAAGCTCTATGAACTCATCTGGAAGCGCACAGTCGCATCTCAGATGGCTGACGCCAAGGGTCAGACCGCCACGGTTACCGTTGGCGTGACGCCCGCCGGTGGCGAACTCGCCGAGTTCACCGCGAGTGGCACGGTCATCACGTTCCGCGGATTCTTGAACGCCTACGAAGAAACCATCGACGACGATGCCAAGGCGCACGACGACGATGACGCCAAGCTTCCCGCGATGACCGAGGGCCAGGCTCTTGTGCTCGCCGACATTGAGGCTAAGGGTCACGAGACTCAGCCCCCGGCTCGCTACACCGAGGCCAGCCTGGTCAAGAAGATGGAAGAGATCGGCATCGGTCGCCCGTCGACGTACTCGAGCATCATCGAAACCATTCAGTACCGAAAGTATGTGGTCAACCGCGGCAAAGCGCTCGTTCCCACCTGGATTGCCTTTGTTGCGATTCGTCTGCTCGAAGAGAGCTTCAGCGATCTCATCGCGTATGACTTCACCGCCGAGCTCGAGAACGACCTCGACCGCATTGCTGCCGGTGAGGCCAAGGGCGCTGCTTGGCTCAAAGACTTCTACTTCGGCAAGGGCGAAGAACACCCGGGCCTTCAGTACGAGGCGGCAAACCTGGGCCCGGTCGACAAGCAGACGCTTAACTCGATGGAGCTTGCCAACGGTTCGGTTCTGCGCATCTGGCCATCGGGGTCCTACATCGAGGTTGACGACCCCGACGCTGGCCCAGGCGCCAAGCGCAAGGTGTACCTGCCCGATGACCTCGCCCCCGACGAGTTGACCGCTGAGCGCATCCAAGAGTTCATCGATGCCCCGATTGCGGGCGACCGCGTGCTGGGCATCAACCCCGACAACGGCAAAGAGGTGCTCGCCAAAGACGGCCGCTTCGGGCCATATGTCACCGAGCGTGAGCCCGGCCTCGACCCCGACGCGAAGCCGGCAAAAGAGCGCACTGCCTCTTTGTTCAAGTCCATGGACCCAGCTACCCTCAACTTTGAGACCGCTTTGCGCCTGCTCAACTTGCCTCGCGACGTCGGAGCCGACCCTGAGACCGGCGAAATCATCACCGCTCAAAATGGTCGCTACGGTGCGTACCTCAAGAAGGGCACCGACACCCGCTCGCTCGACAACGAAGACCAGATCTTCGAGATCGACCTGGCTGGAGCCCTCGAGAAGTTCGCGCAGCCCAAGTACGGTGCGCGCACGGCTTCGAGCAACCTGTTTGAGTTCGATCCCGACCCGATCAGCGGCAAGCCCATCAAGGTGAAAGACGGCCGCTTCGGGCCGTACGTCACCGACGGTGAGATCAACGCCACGATTCCTCGCGGCGACAAGGTTGACGAGATGACCTACGAGCGCGCTGTCGAGCTGCTCGCCGAGAAGCGCGCCAAGGGCCCTTCGGTCAAGCGCGGTCGCGCATCCGCCGCCAAGAAGCCCGCGGCCAAAAAGCCGGCCGCCAAAAAAGCTGCCCCCAAGAAGAAGTAGCTCGAACAATGGCGGGTCTGTTCATCACCTTTGAGGGTGGCGATGGTGTGGGCAAGTCGACTCAGGTCGCCAAGCTCGTGGAGCACCTGCAGGGTCTTGGCAAGACGATTGTCACCACGCGCGAGCCCGGCGGCACCGAGCTGGGGGTCGAGATTCGCAACATCGTGCTGCACCACCGAGGTGACATTGCCCCCCGGGCCGAAGCGCTACTTTATGCCGCTGACCGCGCGCACCACATCGCAACGCTGGTTCGCCCGGCGCTTGACCGCGGCGACGTCGTAATTCAAGACCGCTATTTCGACTCCTCGGTGGCCTACCAAGGCGCAGGTCGCGTGCTCGAGGGCGCTGAGATCAAAGACATTTCACTCTGGGCAACCGGAAATCTGATTCCTGACCTCACGATCTTGCTTGACCTCGATCCGGCTCAGGCGCGCATTCGCCTCGACGCAGCAGCTAAAGAATTCGACCGTCTCGAGAACGAAAAGCACGAGTTCCACGCCCGCGTCCGCGACGGCTTCCTGAGGCTTGCCGCTGCCGAGCCCGACCGCTGGCTCGTGCTCAACGCGGCCGATGACCGCGAGGTTATTGCCGCGGCAATTGCTGCGCGCGTCGACCAACTGCTCTCGGCCTAACCGTCGCCTGTGGGCGTTAGCCTTGACTCATGAGTGTGTGGGACGAACTGGTCGGGCAGCCTGAGGCGCTCGAGATCTTCCAGGCGGCCGCGTCGTCCGATGCCATCGGGGCTCCGGGTCAAGACTCCTCGATGACGCACTCCTGGCTGATCACGGGGCCTCCCGGCTCTGGCCGCTCGAACCTCGCCTACGCGTTCGCGGCCTCCCTGTTGTGTCGCAGTCAAGGATGCGGCGACTGCCCCGACTGCCGCCAGGTGGCCGCGCGAACCCATCCCGACCTCGCGACCCTCGCCACCGAACGCGTCATCATCTCGATCGACGAAGTACGCGCCCTTGTTCAGAGTTCGCAGTATTCACCGTCGGTGTCTCGCTACCGCGTGATCGTCATTGAGGATGCTGACCGCATGGCCGAGCGCACCAGCAACGTGTTGCTCAAGGCGCTCGAAGAACCCCCCGAGCGCACGGTCTGGTTGCTCTGCGCCCCGAGCGAGGCCGACCTCATTCCCACGATTCGGTCGCGCGTACGTTCGGTTCGCTTGCGCGTGCCGAGCATCGAGAAAGTCACTGAACTGCTGGTTGAGCGCGACGGAGTCGCGCCGGCCGATGCTGAACGCGCCGCGCGTCATGCGCAGAGCCACATCGGCATGGCGCTTCGTCTTGCAACCAACGAGGCGGCAGCCTCTCGACGCGCCGAGTCAATCGACCTCATCACCTCGATGCGCGGTGTGCACGATGCCGTCATGAGTGCCGCCCGGCTGCTCGACATCGCCACCGAAGACGCCAAAGCGCTCACCGAAGAGCGTGACGCTCAGGAGCTTCTGCAGACCCGCCGCTCGATGGGCCTCGGCGACGACGACACCATTCCTCCCCAGATGCGCAGTGCTTTCCGTCAGCTTGAAGAGCAGCAAAAGCGCCGGGCAACCCGCAGCCTGCGCGACGGCCTCGACCGCATCCTGGTTGATCTCATGTCGGTGTACCGCGATGTTGTGCGCCTTCAGCTGGGCGTCGAGACTGACCTCATCAACCTTGAAGAACTGGATGCCCTGCGCACCCTGGCAAACGCCCGATCGAGCGCCGATACCCTCGCCACGATCGACGCCATCGCCCTCGCCCGAACGCGCCTGGCTTCGAATGTTGCCCCGGCCCTCGTGCTCGAGTCGACACTTATTTCGGCCGTGCGCCGCTCAGCCGCCTAGTCAGTCGGGCAACTCGCTCGGTGACACCGATGTCGTCGGGATAGGCGGCGTTTAGGGCTTCAGCCGTTGCCCTGTCGCCAAAGCGGCGGGCGGCGAAGTCGTCGGCAATGAGCTCCGTGGTGATGCGTGCCGCACTCGCAAAACCCGACCCGGCTCGAATCGCAGGCGCAATGGCCTCGCTGAGGTTGGCGATCGCCAGCACCCGATCGTGTCGCAGTGAAATGTGGGCAAACTCATGTTCGGCTACCACCTCAAGCTGCCCGGGACTGAGGCGACCGACCATTGCTGTTGTGGTCAAGACGCGGCCAGCGCGAGCTCCCATCAGAGGGATGGCCGACTTCATGACAAAGATTTTTCGCGAACCGATGTCCTGCGGTTGCGCAAACGACAGCAGGGGAGCGAATTCACGCGTCGCGGCATCGACTGCGGTGCGAGCATCCTGAATCTCGATCACCAGGCGAAATGCGAGGATTCCGACAATCGCGAGCGACAGCCAGCCAAGGATGGCGTCAATGAGTGGCCCAATTGTGTCGCGAGGGTGCACGATGTCGACGTAGTGTCGCAGAGCGAGCGCGATGAAAGTGCCCAAACCCAAGGTGAGGCAGGCGGCGGCAGTGAAGAATGTGCCCATCCAGAGTCGCAGGCACAGTCGCGGACGGCTGATCAGAAGCCAGGGTCGCGAGAGTGTGAACGGTGCGATGACGGTGATGAGCGCGTAGGCCAACAGGAATGCGAGCCCGAGGGCAGTCGAGCTCACGCTACTTTTTCGATTTTTTGGCAGACGTTTCTGCGGCGGCCAGTGCGGCGGCGAGGACGTCGCGGTCTTTGGCCGTGAGCGATCCGGCGAGCAGCATGAGCGCTGCGGCTCGGTCGCCGGCGCTGTCCAGTGCTGTCTGAATCGATGCGTTGGCCTGGTCGACTCGAGAGAACGAAGCGAAATACTCGTAGCTGCGACCAGCGCTGGACTGGCGCTCGACACTTCCCTTGACGCGAAGGCGCTCGAGAACGGTGATCAGAGTTGTGATGGCCGGCATCGGCTCATTGAACTGCTCTTGGATGGCTTTCACGGTCAGTGGTTCGGACGCGTTCCAGAGGACATTGAGGATGTCCGCCTCGAGTTCGCCTCGTTGACGCTGGCTCACGAGCACCTCCAACTTGAAATTTTACGACTCGTAGAATAGCGTTATCTACGACTTGTAGAAATATATCCCGAAAGGCCTACAAATGAAAACCCTTCCCATGCGTCGAATCGTCGGCGTCGCACTCGCCGCTCTGATTGCGTCGGTATCTCTCGCTGCTTGTGCTCCGGCTGCCCCGGCAAAACCGATCGTTCCGACTGTTTCCCAGCCGTGGGTGAAGGCTGTTCCTGAGGTCATGGCTGACATGGACATGACCGCTCTGTTTGGTGTCTTTTCAAATTCTTCCGACAAGACCATCTACATCTTGGGCGGAACTGCTGAAGCTGCGCTGACCGACAGCAAGCTGGATGCCCACGAGGTGGTCAAGGGCTCTGACGGCAAGATGAAGATGCAGGAACTCAAGGGAGGAATCCCGATTCCCGCACACGGTTCGGTCACGCTCAAGCCAGGTAGCTACCACATCATGTTTTGGAAGCTGAAGAAGCCCATCACGGTAGGAGAGACTGTTCCAGTAACAATCAATTTCTCCAACGGAACCAGCCTGAAGGTAGACGCCGTATCCCGTGACATCGCCAACTACGCCGGATAACCAACCCGACCTGAGCCGACGCACTTTCCTTGGAAGTGTTGGCGCCATCGCCGGGGCCCTCGCGGTAGGGGGCCTCGGCGGTGCTGCCGGTGGCTACGCCGTGGGCTATGCCCAGGCGAATGAGCGCATCTCATCACCCGATGCGACGGAGCCGTTTTTCGGCAAGCATCAAGCGGGTATCGAGACCGGCATGCAAGCTCATGGTGTTTTCCTTGGCTTTGATCTGAAGCCAGGCGCCACCCTCGAGAGCGCACGCCGGCTGATGCGTCTTCTTACCGAGGATGCATCCAAGCTCGTGCAGGGCATTGCTCCGCTGCCCGACAACGACCCTTATCTGGCCACACATCCGGCTCGGCTCACCATCACCTTCGGATTTGGTCCAGGGTTCTTCACTCGCCTTGGGCTCACAAGTCAGACTCCCTCGGGCTTCACGGTCCTTCCCAAGTACTCGATTGACCGTCTGGATCCCAAGTATTCCGAGGGCGACCTCGTCATCCAGGTGGCCGCTGATGACCCGCTCACCGTTTCGCACGCCGCTCGACAGATGACTCGCGTGGCCAAGAGCTTTACCAAAATTCGCTGGAGTCAGCGCGGGTTTGTGCGTGCAGCCGGTTACCTTAAGCCCGGAGAAACGCCCCGGAACCTCATGGGGCAAGTCGACGGAACAGTGAATCCGGCCCCTCGGTCGGCAGATTTCCAGGCACAAGTCTGGTCCTCGCAGCCATCGTGGTTTTCGGGAGGCTCCATGTTGGTTCTGCGTCGCATTGCCATGAACCTCGACGGGTGGGACAAGCTCGACGATAACGACAAAGAAAAGGCGGTCGGTCGTACGCTCGCGAACGGTGCCCCGCTCACCGGCACTCGTGAGCACGACAAGCCGGACCTCGAGGCGGTGGATGAGACACGCTTGCCGATCATCCCTGACTTCGCGCACATACGCAGGGCCGCGCCCCAGAGCCCCGACCAGAGATTCTTGCGGCGTCCGCTCAGCTACGATGATGGCATTCTTGAAGATGGGTCTCCCAATGCCGGACTCCTGTTTGCGGCATACATGGCGAATATAAAGAAGCAGTACATTCCCGTTCAGAATCGCCTTGCGGAGCTCGACCTGATGAATATGTGGACGACGCCGATCGGTTCGTCAGTTTTTGTTATCCCTCCAGGATGTTTGCCCGGAGGCTTTATTGGAGAAGGACTCCTCACATGAGCAACTCACTTCGGTTCGCCCCCCGCGCATCCCGCGTTCTCCTTGCCTTGGTTTTGGCCTTCACCGCAAGCGCGAGCGCACTTTTCACGGCATCAGCGGCCAGCGCGCACTCCGAGCTCGAAGACTCGTCGCCCGCAGCGGGCGAGTCGGTTGCTTCACTCCCACAGGTCACCCTCACGTTCGGCGAAGAGGTTGTGCCCAAGTTCTCGACCTACACGCTGACCGACCCAGCAGGCGCCGCCGTCACGCTGGGTGACCCGTCCTACGATTCGACCAAGACCACTGTCACGATTCCCGTTACCGGCAACCTCGTCGGCGGAAAGTACACGATCGGGTACGCGATCCTCTCGATCGACGGCCACCCGATCTCGGGCAAAGTCGCGTTCACCAGCACCGCGGCCGGCAGCGCAGTCGCTCCCACCCGCACACCACTGATCACCAGCGCGCCGCAGCAAAACTCGGGTGCCCCAACCGGCACCTACCTGACGGCGATCATCCTGGGTGGCGGCATCGGAATCCTGGCCCTGGTGGCTGTAATCAGCCTCGTCATTCGCGGGCGCAAGCAGAAGCGCTCCCGTTTAGACGGCAAGTAAGGCGAGCCGGTAAGCTTGTCACCTGTTGCGCTAGTCGCAACGTACGCCGCCTTAGCTCAGTCGGTAGAGCGATTCACTCGTAATGAATAGGTCGCGGGTTCAATTCCCGCAGGCGGCCCCATCCAATTCTCACCTGGCCTGGTGGCCTATCGTCGGATGCGTGCCTTCGCAAGCGCCGGCTCGGTGCTCGGCACCAGACTCGGGCGCTCGACCACGAACATGACGGCCCAGTAGGTTGCGAAACCGACAAAGATTCCTGCGTAGACATCCATCAGGTAGTGCTGCTGGAGCATGACGGTCGCCGGATAAATGAGGGCAAGCCAGGGCATGAGAATCCACGCAGTCTTGGGGAACCGTTGGCGCAGGCGGAACAGCGAGATGATCGCGATGGTGGTCCAGGCGCAGTGACCGCTGGGGTAGCCGTTGAAGGGTTGGTCGTTACCCCACACCAGGTGAACCAGCGTGCCCAGGATGCCGTCGGGCGGCGTCGCGGTGCGCAAAACGGTGGTTTGAAACAGCCAGAACGACAGGTCAAGAAACGCCTGAGCGACAATCAGAGCGAGGCCGACTGTCAGAAAACGTTTGAAGGAGCCTGCGACCAGGTTCAGGATCGGCGTGAGAATCGGCACGAGCAGCAGGTAGCTCAGGTACGGCAGGGCCATGATCGGCACGAACGGAACGAGCGCATCAGCCCAGCTCTTGAGCACGAAAGTCTGAGTCGCGTCCGCGCCCGTGTCCGGGCTCACCAGCGCGTGCGTCTGCGGGTTCCACGCCCACACAGCCGGCCATCGGTTTGGCCCCGGCGCAAAGTTCAGGGCTAGGTAGGTACCAAATGCTGCGGCAACGCCCAGCATGACGAGAACGGCCAGAATCCATCGTTGACGAGTCATTTCTCGATGCTAGCCCCTTGGTTACGAAGCGTGACGACCCAATTGGGCTAGACCCATCGGTGGTGCTTACGCTCAATGAGATCCGAAAACTTTCGAAAGGTTTCATTGTGAACATTCGCCCCATTGCTCTGGGAGTCGCCCTCGTCGGTGCTCTCGCCCTCACTGCGTGTTCGGCTACGCCCGCTCCGACGGCAAGCCCCGCTGCAACCGTTTCCGTCGACAAGGCTGCTGCGGCCCTGCTGCCCGCCGACGTCGCGCAGGCCGGCGCCCTGACCTGGGCCGTCGACGCTGCTTATGCCCCCAACGAGTACAAGGATGCCGACGGCAACCCCATCGGATGGGATGTTGAGCTCGCCACCGCTATCTCGCAGAAGCTGGGCGTGAAGGCCACTTTCATCCAGGCCGGGTTTGACAACATCATCCCCAGCGTGGTTGCCGGCAAATACAACGTGGGTGTCTCTTCGTTCACCGACAACGCTGAGCGACAAAAGCAGGTCGACTTCGTGGACTACTTCTCGGCCGGCAGCCAGTGGGCTGCGGCCGCAGGAAAGACGGTCGATCCCGACAACGCTTGTGGTCTCAAGGTCTCGGCGATGACCGGATCAACTCAGGCTCTCGACGAGCTGCCGGCTCGTTCCAAGAAGT
>CAZPVE010000010.1:0-14396 GCA_964589925.1 uncultured Aurantimicrobium sp.
TTCTGCCTGCTGACCGTCAAGCGGCGAGTTGCGCAGGTCGACGAGTACGAGGTGCACCTCGGTACCACCGGTGAGAACATCAACGCCAGCGGCCTTCATGTCGGGAGCGGTGAGACGCTCAGCGATGATCTGGGCGCCGCGCAGGGTGCGCTCCTGGCGCTCCTTGAACTCGGGCGTGGCAGCAAGCTTGAAGGCGGTGGCCTTAGCGGCAATCACGTGCATGAGCGGTCCGCCCTGCTGGCCGGGGAAAACGGCCGAGTTGAGCTTCTTGCCCAGCTCTTCGTCGCGGCTCAGGATGAGTCCCGAACGGGGGCCGGCGAGAGTCTTGTGCACGGTGGTCGAGACGACGTCTGCGAACGGAACCGGGTTGGGGTGCAGACCAGCAGCCACGAGTCCAGCGAAGTGAGCCATGTCGACCCACAGCTTGGCGCCAACCTCGTCGGCAATCGCGCGGAACGCGGCGAAGTCGAGCTGACGCGGGTAAGCCGACCAACCGGCGATGATGACGGCGGGCTTGTGCTCGTGAGCAAGCTTTCGCACAACATCCATGTCGACCAGGAAGGTCTCGGGGTCGACACCGTAGGCAACCGGGTTGTACACCTTGCCGGAGAAGTTCAGCTTCATGCCGTGGGTGAGGTGGCCACCGTGAGCAAGCTCGAGGCCGAGGATGGTGTCGCCAGGCTTGGCGATTGCGTGCAGAACAGCGGCATTCGCGGTTGCACCCGAGTGCGGCTGAACGTTGGCGTAGGCGGCGCCGAAGAGCTCCTTGGCGCGAGCGATGGCCAGGCTTTCAGCCACGTCGACGGCTTCGCATCCGCCGTAATAGCGCTTGCCGGGGTAACCCTCGGCGTACTTGTTGGTGAGAACCGAACCCTGCGACTCGAGAACAGCGCGAGGAACAAAGTTCTCACTCGCGATCATCTCGAGGAATCCGCGCTGGCGGTCGAGCTCGGCCTGAAGAACTGCGGCGATCTCGGGGTCTACCGACTCGAGAGGCTCATTGAACGTGGATGACATGGTGACTCCAAAGGACTCGTTGGTGTCGTTCAGGCCCAGGCGTACGGCCAGATCCGCTCTCAATATCGCTCCCCGATGGAAACCCATCCAAACGCCAGTTGCGACAGTGAAAGTCTACCAACGCCGGAACTAATAGCCTTGATGCATGACCAGTAACGCTTCCCATTGGGTGCTCACTTTTGTGTGCGTCGATAAGCCCGGCATTGTTCACGCGGTGAGTGGCGCAATCGTCACGGCAGGCGGAAACATCACCGAAAGCCAGCAGTTTGCCAGTGACGACACGGGGCGCTTCTTCATGCGCCTTCAGGTGGAGACCTCGGGCACGCGTGAAGCCTTCGAATCTGCACTGCAACCGGTCATCGAAAAGTACGGGATGACCGCACACATCGACCTCGTCGGCCGCCCCCTGCGCACCCTGGTGTTGGCCACCACCGCAGCCCACTGCCTGAACGACCTGCTTTTCCGTCAGCGCGCTGACCAGCTTCCGGTTGAGATTCCGCTGATCATGAGCAACCACGCCGAGCTGGGCAAGCTAGCCGAGTTTTATGGCGTTCCGTTTGAGAGCCACAGCGTGAAGGGTGAAGCCGAGAAGGCAGCGTTTGAGAAGCGTCTGCTCGAGGTTGTAGAAGAACACGACATCGAACTCGTCGTGCTGGCCCGCTACATGCAGATTCTCTCGCCCCAGCTGTGTGCCAAGCTGGCCGGCAAGATCATCAACATCCACCACTCGTTCTTGCCGGGGTTCAAGGGCGCGAACCCCTACAAGCAGGCCCACGAGCGCGGCGTGAAGCTGATTGGTGCCACTGCGCACTTTGTCACCGACGACCTCGACGAAGGGCCGATCATTGAGCAGAACGTGGTGCGCGTTGACCACGCCCACTCCCCTTCCGAACTCGTTGCTATTGGCCAAGATGAAGAGAGCCGCACCCTCACGACCGCGGTCAAGTGGTTCGCCGAGCACCGTGTGCTTCTCGACGGCGCCCGCACCATCATCTTTCGCTAACTGAACGGTTTTCGAAGAAATCCACCAAGGCTTTGCTTTCATAAGCAATTCATAGGATTCGCCAATAGTCTGCTCAGTATGCGCTGACACTGTCGGAGCATGACATTGACAGAAACTCGCGTGACGCCTCCTGGGGAGAGACAGCCGATCATGACCACCGCCGCGCTTCAGCCCTCCAGCCCGCGCCGAATCGCCACTCGGTTCAAGGCTCGGCTGCGCCGCGGCGACATGCTCGAAGTGCTCATGTATTTCTCGGTCGCCATCTCTCTGGCCCTCTTCTTCGCCGACAAGGGAGCCGCCTACTTCACCAACCCTTCGCGTATCACGACAGGACTTGGCATCATCACCGGACTCGTCGGAACAGACCTGCTCTTGGTGATGCTCATCCTCGCCGCGCGCATCCCTCTGCTCGATCGCACTTTCGGCCACGACAAGGTGTTGGCTGTGCACAGCAAGCTGGGCAAGCCGGTCTTCTACCTGATCAGCGCCCACATGGTCCTCTTGCTCATTGGTTACGGAATTTCGGAAGGTCTCAACCCCTTCGCCGAAATCTTCTCCATGATCGATACCGGAAGCGACATGCTCATCACCTGGGCGGGATACGGTTTCCTCATCCTCGTCATCGTGAGCTCGCTCGTGGTGGCCCGCAAGAAGCTGCCCTACGAGTTCTGGTATGTCGTTCACCTCCTCTCCTATGTGGCCGTCATCCTGGCCCTTCCGCACCAGTTCACCAACGGAAAACTTTTCGGTGAAGGAACATGGGCACGCCCCTACTGGATGGCTCTTTTCGTGGGAACCTTTGCCCTGATCACCATCTATCGAGTTATCGTTCCTATCGCTCGGAGTGCTCGTCACGGCCTTCGAGTGAGCGAAGTCCGCATGGAGACCAGCGAGGTGATCACCCTCACCGTGACGGGTCGTGACCTCGACAAGCTTCCCGCCAAGGGGGGTCAGTTCATGAACTGGCGCTTCTGGCAGCCGAACATGCTGCTCAAGGCACATCCGTTCTCGTTCTCGGCCGCTCCCGACGGCAAGAGCCTTCGCATCACCGTGCGTAACCTCGGTCGCCAGACCAACCGCATAATGAAAATGAAGGTGGGAACCCCGGTGAGCTTCGAAGGCCCCTACGGTCTCTTCACCGAAGATGCGCGAACCACGACGGACGCCGTGTTAATCGGGTCGGGCATCGGAATCACGCCGATTCGCGCCCTCCTCGAAGACCCTCGCTTCGCCGGAACGAACATCACCGTGATCCTCCGAGGCGGCACCGAAGAAAATGTCTACCTGTGGCGCGAGGTATACGATCTGTGCGTCGCCAAGAACGCATGGCTTCGCGTGCTTGTCGGCCACCGCCCGCGCGGCGTCCACACTTGGCTCTCCGCCGACGCCTTCAACAAGGGCGAACGGTTGAGCACACTGGCCCCCAACATCAAGGATGCAGACGTCTACATTTGTGGTCCAGCCCCGTGGATGGACCTTGTGATCGCCGATGCAAAGAAGGCCGGCGTCACCCCCGAACGAATTCACGCAGAAAGGTTTGACTACTAATGCGAACTAAAGCAGCATTCCTCGCTGGAGCCGGATCCGCGGCCATTATCGCTGTCGGCTGGCAGCTCGGCTCTGGTGCTCTGGCTGGACAAAACTCGACGGCATCGGGCGGCTCTTCCACCTCTGGAACGACGACAGGCGCCATCAACGGAACGTTCCACGGCATCGACGTCCCCGACGACGAAGGCTGGGGCGATGTCCAGGTTGACGTCGTCATCACCGATGGCAAAATCACTGACGTCATTTATGTTCAGGCCAACGCCACTCACGGACGTGACCAGGCGTTCCCCATTTTGAAGCAAGAGACCATTGACGCACAGACGGCCAATGTCGCCGCCGTCAGCGGTGCCACATTTACATCGATGGCGTATGTGAAGTCTGTTCAGTCAGCCCTAGACGCCGCCGGATTCAAGGGATAACGATTCATGAAAAAGACAGCAGCATTTCTTGCTGGTGCCGGGTCGGTGGCGGCAGTTGCCGTTGGCCTTCAGGTGGGGGCCAGTGCACTCACGCCGCCCGCGTCCACGCCAGCTGCCGCCCCGGCATCGTCGGATTCCTCGGCAACCCCCAGTGCAACTCCCACGCCGACGGAAACCGCAACCCCTACTCCTTCCGCCAGTGAAGCGACTGCACCTGCCGCCGCTTCGTCGCAGGCGGCAGCTGGCAGCTCAAGTAGCTCAAGTGGCTCCAGTTCCGCATCAGGATCTTCGTCTGCCAATTCCGGTATCACAGGAACCTTCCACGGTCAGGACTTCGTCGATGATGAAGGCTGGGGTGACGTGCAAGTGGACGTCGTCATCAAGAACGGCAAAATCACTGATGTCATCTTCGTCAGCGCCAACGCCACCAAGGGCCGTGATGCGGCATTCCCCATCCTCCGCCAAGAAACTCTGGCCGCCCAGAAGGCGAATGTTGCGACCGTGAGTCGTGCCACATTCACCTCGCTGGCGTACATCAAGTCGGTGCAGTCAGCGCTCGACGCTGCCGGCTTCACAGGCTAGTTCGTGAGCGTTCACACGTTCGAGACCATGGGAACCGTGGTCAGCGTTCGTGTGCCCGACGCCGACAGCGCACATCCCGAACGCGGAGCTGCCCTTGAATCCGCCATCAGCGCGGGTCGCGAGGCCTTCCACGCCCTTGATCTTCGGTTCAGCCTCTACCGAGAAGACTCAGAAGCCTCGCAGATTGCGCGCGGCGAGCTTGCCCTCGCCGATGCCAGCGAAGAGATGCGTGAGGCCTACGCCGAATCCCTCGAATGGCGCAACCGCACTAACTACACCTTCACCCCGCACCGCCCCGATGGCGTGCTCGACCTCTCGGGCACCATTAAGGCAGTCGGAATTCAGCAGGCCGCCGATGCCCTCACCCGTGCTGGGTTCGCCACGTTTATGATCAACGCGGGCGGCGACCTGCTCTGCTCGGGAACCCCCACCGACGGCTGGCGCGTTGGGGTGGCCGACCCTGAAAGCCAAGAAAACCTTCTCGCCACCCTTGAGCTCACACCCGACTACTGCGCCATGGCAACATCGGGCACGGCAGAACGCGGGGAACACATCTGGCGACGCCCCGAAACCGACGGCTCATTCCGCCAAGTCAGCGTGGTTGCCGCCGACATCATGCTCGCCGACGTTATCGCCACCACCATCATCGCCGGGGGTCAGGCCAGCCTCGACCACGCCACATCCGCCTTCGATATCGGCGTCCTGGTGGTCAAAACCGATGGTTCGCTGCTCGGAAACGAGCGCTTTCAGAACCTTATGAAGTAAGCGACCCGTCGAGCGCGCTCGGCCGATCCAGCGGGTTCTTCGTTACGAGGCGGGCGACATTGGCCTTCCCGCCCAAAGCTCGCAAGGCGTTGAGGATGGTGAGCAGGTCAATAATCTCTTGGAATCCGGCACCCAAAATGGCGGGAACCACACCAAAAACGGCAATCACCATCAGCCCGAGACTCAACACCATGCCGATCCAGATGCTCTGCGTCGCGATGCGGATGGTCTCGACACCCACCTGAACGGCTCGACCCACGCGCTGCAGGTCATCCTTCATGATCACGACATCGGCCGATTCGCTGGCCGCTGTCGATCCACGAGCGCCCATGGCAACACCGATATCTGCCACGGCCAAGACCGGCGCATCGTTGACGCCGTCGCCGACCATCATGACCGGCCGTGCGGTCACCGCCTGAACAGCATGAACCTTATCGAGCGGCAGGCAGTCTGCCTGAACGTTCTCGACACCCAAGCTTGAAGCCACATGCGCGGCCGTCGCGGCGGAGTCACCAGTGAGCATGAGCGTGTGCTGAACGCCCAAACGATTCAGCCAGAGAATGGTCTCAGCGGCGTCGAGTCGAATCTCATCGCGGAGCACGAGCGCACCGGCATAAACGCCATCAATGGAGACGTAGACAGCGAGTTCGCCGGCATCCAGCTTGGTTCGCTCGGCGTTCGGCGCAGCATCCAGAATGAAGCCAAACTTGCCAACGACAACCGTGTGGCCCTCAATGACGGCGGTCAGACCGTGGGCCGTCGTCTCAACCACGTTGTCGCACAATTCGAGTGGAATGCCGCGGAACTTCGCGGCAACGACAATCGACTGGGCCAGGGTGTGAGCTGAAGACTGCTCGGCGGTCGCCGCCAGACGAAGCAGTTCCTCTTCGGCCATGTTGCCAACCGGCCGGATATCAACGAGGTTCGGCTGGCCGTGTGTCAGTGTGCCAGTTTTATCGAAGGCCACGGTCTTGACCCGGGCCAAGCGCTCAAGTGTGCCCGCATTCTTCACGATGATTCCGTGTCGGGCGGCGCGGCTCATGCCGGCAATAAAGGCGACGGGCGCGGCAATGATGAGCGGACACGGCGTTGCAACAACCAGAACCTCGGCGAATCGTGATGCCTGCCCGCTAATGACCCATCCGACAGCCGCCAGGATGTAGGCAACAATCGTAAACGGCACGGCATACCGGTCGGCCATGCGCACAAATGGCGCCTTGCTCTCGGCCGCCTCGGCGACCAAAGCAACGATGCGCTGGTACTGGCTGTCTTCTGCGCGGTGGCTCACGATCATCCAAATGGCACTAGCGCCGTTGACGGAACCACTGATGAGGTCGTCTCCGGCAATTCGATCAACCGGCAGACTCTCGCCGGTGAGCGATGATTCATCGAGCGTTGCGTCGGCTGTGACAAGCTTGCCGTCGACCGGGACCACCTCTCCGGGCTTCACCAGCAGCATGTCACCGATGGCAACTTCAGAAATCGCGATGTCGACGGTGGTGTCGCCGAGCTGACGGTGCGCGATCAGTGGAGAACGCTCCAACAGGCTGGTGAGTTCCCGCTTGGCTCGGCGCTCGGCGAAATCTTCGAGTGCCTCACCCCCGGTGAACATCAACACGATGATGATGCTGGCCCAATACTCACCAACAACGACCGTGGCGATAATCGCCGTGACGGCAAGGATGTCGATGCCGTAGTGCTTGCGCAAGAGGGCCTTGATCATCCCGACAGATTCGATCGCCGCAATGAGCAGAGAGAACGCACTAATGAGGATTTGGCTGGCGAGGCCAAGCCCGGAGAGCATCAGGATGAGGCCCCCGACCATGATGACGATCGTGGAGGCAAATGACGGATAGTGGCGAGCGAACTGCCACAGCTTGTTCACGCCAACTCCCGTCTGTAGCCTCCCCTAAGGCTACCGCGCCAGCTCCACGCCGGTACAAAACGAGCGGATTGCGCTGGGATAAACGCCGTTAACAAAACAGTTACCTGCGCGACGCTTATGCCCCGTAATCTAAACGCATGGGGAACCTGAAACTCGAAGAGCTTTCGGCCAAAACGATCGTTGCGGCCAACACGCTCACGCTTAAGCCCGGTCAAGAAGCCTTTGTGGCGCCGACCTCGTACGCCATCGCCGAGTCGTACTTCAACCCGGTGACCGAATGGCCTCGCGTCGTTCTCGACGGCGATGAAGTCGTCGGATTCATCCGCGGACACTTCGACCCTGAGTCGAACCAGCCCGAGTTTCGCTCCTGTATTTGGCGCATCACGGTTGCCGCCAACCAGCAAGGCAAGGGCGTCGGCCGCTTCGCCGTTCTCGCTCTCGCCGAAGAGGCCAAATCACGTGGCTACAGCGAACTGACCGTGCTTTTTGACGAGGGGGCTGCTGGCCCTGGTGAGTTCTTCCACAAACTAGGCTTCGTCGACACCGGTTACACCCGGTACGGCGAGGTCATCAGCGAGCTCAAGCTCTAATCCCACACGGGGAGCCAGAGCTCGAGCTCGCCCCAGGTGGCTTCCTAGCGGATGCGCACCGACAAGCAGGTCACGCATCCCTCGAGCTTTTCGAACTCAGAGATATCTACCGTTACGACGTTGTAGCCCAGGTCTTGCAACAGAAGAGCCGTCTTGGGCGCCGCTGACGACATGAGCAACAGGTCGGGTGCCAGCACAACAACTGCTGTTCCGTGTGCCTCGGGAACCGGCTGGAAGCGCGGGAAGATTTCGGTGTTGTCGACCAGCGGTGGGTAGCCGATGATGGTGCCGTCGGGCAGTGCGGTCACGGCGGTCTTGAGGTGCAGCGCCTTGGTCACCGGAACAGCAACCACGGTGTATCCGAGCTTCGAGGCAATCTCGCGGAACTGGCGAATACCCTCGCCGTTGGTGCGGCCGCCACGGCCCACGTAAATCGTGCCGCCCACCTTGAGCACGTCGCCACCATCGAGCGTTCCGGGCTGGGAAATGCGCTCAACCTTGAGGCCCAACTCACGGACGGCCTTCTCAGTGGCGAGAATCTCCTCGGCACGCGCTTCGGCGCCGGGGCTCGTGATGACAGCGGTCTTGCCCAACATGACGACCGTGTCTTCAACGAAGACGGAGTCAGCAAGATCATCGCGAGGGTCAACCTCGACGGTCTGCCACCCGCAGGCATTCAAGGTCTCGACATACGAATCCCACTGCTCGTTCGCCTTCTCGAGGTCGACCTTCTTGCGGCGGATGTGGGTGACGAGGCCCTCGGCCAGGTTGGCGGCGGGGGCGCGAACAAGCGCAACGCGCTTGAGCGCTGAGGTCGAGCCGGCATCGATTCGCTTGGCGAGGTCAACGCCGACGGTGACCGTGGCGATGATGGTCGCTCCGATGAAGATGAGACCCTGACCGAAGACGTAGCCCAGAATCGCGGACAGCGGGACGCCATCCAGCGACTGGCCAGCCAGAGCCAAGAGAAGGCCCAGCACCGATGAGACCAGCGCCGCGACGGCGCCCGAAGCGAGTGCGATGAGTCGAGTGCGCAGGAATCCGAGCACACCGGCAACAAACACCAGGATGAGCAACAGCAGGTCGGCGGGAATGAAGTACAGCCAAACCGTCACGAGGACATCGAATTTCATGCCCTGTGAGATGAAGAACGCGAGACCGTTGACGGTCGAGGCGATCAGAACGACGGCCACAGCAGCGGCGAGGGCCGCGAGGATGCGGCGAGAAGTGCTTTTCATGGGTCCTAGCTTGGGTGAGATGGGTAAACAGCGGGTGGATTAGTGGAAGAAGTGGCGTTCGCCGGTGAAGTACATGGTGACTCCCGAAGCGTTCGCTGCGGCAATCACTTCTTCGTCGCGCACCGAGCCGCCCGGCTGAACCACAGCCTTGACGCCGGCCTCGAGCAGAACCTCAAGTCCGTCGGCGAATGGGAAGAAGGCATCGGATGCGGCTACCGACCCGGCAGCGCGAGCACCCGCGCGGTTGACTGCGAGGTGGCATGAATCAACCCTGTTGACCTGCCCCATGCCGACACCAACGGATGCTCCGCCCTTGGCGAGCAAGATGGCGTTCGACTTGACCGAACGGCAGGCCTTCCACGCGAACTCGAGGTCAACGAGAGTTTCGGCATCGGCCGGCTCGCCCGAGACGAGCTGCCAGTCCGTCACCACCTGGCCGAGCGGCGCAGAGGTATCGAAGAGGTCGGTGTCCTGCACCAGGTACCCGCCCGAGATCTGACGAATCTCGCGAGGGTCGCGGCTGAAGTCCGCGGGCAGACGAAGCAGACGCAGGTTCTTCTTTTCTTTGAGGAGCGTCAAGGCGTCGGGCTCAAAGTCGGGCGCGACCAGAACCTCGGTGAAAACCTCGCTGACCTGCTCCGCCATCTTCAGCGTGACCGTGCGGTTGGCGGCAATGACGCCACCGAAAGCCGAGACCGGGTCGCAGGCGTGGGCCAAGTGGTGTGCCGAGGCGATCTGGTCAATCGACTTGTCGCGACCGACCGCGATGCCACAGGGGTTCGCGTGCTTGATGATGGCAACCGCGGGGTTGATGAAGTCGTAGGCGGCGCGCACGGCGGCGTCAGCATCCACGTAGTTGTTGTAGGACATCTCTTTGCCACCGAGAAGCTCGGCTTGAGCAATGCCGTGTCCTGCCTGCTGCAGGTACAGCGCTGCGCGCTGGTGCGAGTTCTCGCCGTAGCGCAGGGTCTGCGCACGAGTTGCGGTGACCGAGTAGGCCGGCGGGAACGTCTCGTCGCGCAGGAACCAAGCCGAAACGGCGGCGTCGTATGAGGCGGTGTGAGTGAAAGCCTCGGATGCCAGGCTGCGGCGTGTTTCGAGAGTGGTGCCGCCCTCGGGAAGGCTGGCGATTACCTCGGCGTAGCGTGCGGGCGAAACGACGATGGCAACGTTGGCGTGGTTCTTGGCCGATGCACGAACCAGCGCCGGGCCTCCGATGTCGATCTGCTCAATGACATCTGACTCCGGGGCGCCCGATGCAACAGTCTCGCGGAACGGGTACAGGTTGACAACAACGAGCTCGAAATTGGCGATGCCGAGGTCGTGCAGCTGCTGCTCGTGCGACTCCAGGCGAAGGTCGGCGAGGATACCTGCGTGCACCGCGGGGTGCAGGGTCTTGACGCGGCCATCGAGCGACTCGGGGAAGCCAGTAACAGCACTTACATCGGTGACGGCAAAGCCGGCGTCACGAATCGCGGATGCCGTTGAACCTGTCGACACGATTTCGACCCCGGCACCCGCGAGGGCTTTAGCGAGGTCGAGCAGACCGGACTTGTCGCTGACCGAGATCAGCGCGCGCTTGATCGCAACGCGGTCACGCTGACGGTAGAGGCTGGGGTCGTGGCTGGGTCCGCTCATGAACGGGCTAACTCCTTGAGGTTGATGCGGTCGTATGCGATGTCAAGAACTACGTCGACGATGAGCTGACGCTCAACTGTCTTGATGCGCTCGTGCAAGTGCTCTTCGCTCTCGCCGGAAGTGATGTCGAGAGCCACCTGACGAATGACTGGGCCAGTGTCGACACCTTCGTCAACGATGTGCACGGTTGCGCCGGTCTCGGTGGCGCCGGCGGCCAGGGCATCCCGCACCGCGTGAGCACCGGGAAACAGTGGCAGCAGCGCCGGGTGCATGTTGATGAGGTTGGGCGTGAGCGCCTGAACAAATGCCGGCGGCAGGATGCGCATGAAACCGGCACAGACAACGAGGTCGGCGTCGATGTCTTGGACGGCCTCCAGCAGGGCGGAACCCCACTCGTCACGCGAGGCAAAGTCTTTGGGCGAAACGACGAAGGTTTCGACGCCAAACTCTCGCGCGTGAGCCAAGCCTGATGCCTCAACGTCAGCTCCGACGGCCACAACTTTGACCGGAGAATCGGGATGTGCGGTCGCCTCAAGCAGAGCTCGGAGGTTCGAACCAGACCCCGAAATCAAGACGGTGAGGGAAATCACTTCCCTAGTTTACTGGCTTCCCGGGCCGCCTTATCCGGGATGCCGAAGCCGATGAGGGTGGCAATCAGCACCTCGACAAAGATCCATAACCCGAACTGCCAGGGCACCACTCCGACGAGGCTGAGACGTCCGGGGCCAGCACTTCCGGAGGCAACCCAGGCCAAGCCCATGGCGATCAGCGCGGAGGCCGTGGTCATGACGAGCGCGGTCACAATGCCAAAACCGCCGATGAACGGGCCACCGAATTTGACTACCAGGCGACGTCGCATGGAGATGGCCCACACCAGAGCAATCACGATGGGGACAACCGTCCAGAGGTACCCGCCCCAAATTGCTCCGGCCGGGATGGCACCGAAAAGCGGCAGTGACGGGATTGGCCCGAGCACGGTGCCGATTGGGGAAACCGAAGAACCCACACCAATCGCGAAGCCAGCGCCGGTGAACCACGACATGAGCCAGACCACGAAGTTGGGCATCAGAGCCATCTGAATGAGAGTCAGCGAGAAGCTTCCCCCAGCGCCGGCTTGCAGACCCTCATAGAGGCCAACCATGCGGGGAAAGTCGACGATGATCAGCACTGCGAGGAGAACGGCAGAGATGCCGGCAAGAGTGGCCAGAGTGCCCGCGGCTCCGCGCATCCCGACCGTGATCACCGCACGGATGTGCTCCGGCAAGCCGTGCGCCCAGACCATCACTGCCTTTTGGAACCGCTCAGTCGAGCCACCCGATCGACCAATCTCACCACGAGCACCGATGATGATGCCCAGAGTGAAAATCGCCGGCGGGAAGAAGAATGCCCGCCACAGCACCGGCATCATCGCGGGGACCATGGCAAAGAGCACCAGCAAGGCAGTCAGCCCGGCAAATGTGGCAATGGCAGCGATGGGGCCGATGAATCGTGTTCCCGCTTCGATTGTTCGACGTCCTACGCGAGCACCGAGGAGCAGCGTGAGAAGACCAAACGCCAACGGGGCAATCGAAACCACGAATGTCGTCGCCGTCGTGGGCAAACCAAGGGCGGCAAGAGATTTGGGGTCAAGCACGGCCGTGAAGTTCACTCCGTGACCGAGGAACCACACATCGGTTGCCGCACGCCAATAGACATCGAAGCTCACGCCCTGGTCGAGGCGCGACAGCCACATCACTGTCAGCGGAACGAACGGAACCGCCAGGCCAGCCGCCATCACGACCAGCGCCTCAATGGCGCCGGTCAGGATGATGACAAGCCGGGTCACTTCTTGGTGGTGGAGGTGGGCTTGGTCGAAGCAGACTTCTTCGCGGCAGGCTTTGCAGCAGGCTTTGCGGCAGGCTTTGCGGCGGGCTTTGCAGCAGCCGTCCGTGCCGGAGTCGCCTTGGCAGCTGCAGGCTTGGCGGCCTCGACAACCGGACGATCCAGCAGCTCGAGAACGACCAGGATGCCGGCTACGAGAGCCGTCGTCCACAGCACACCGGGGGCCGAAATGGGCTCGACGAACGCGACGAAGAGGCCGGCAATAGTGACCACAGCAATTCGCTTAGGTATGCGGTACTTCCAGAGCACGTTTCCGAACGAGCCGGTGTTGAGTCCGAAGTCATCCATGGACGTGCGCGCGAAGGCAAAACCACGGGCAAACCACGCACGGATACCGGCCGTGCTCTTCAAGCCGAAGAGTGCTCCAGCAAGAATCATCACGAGGGCCAGCGCAAGAGTTCCTGCGACCACGGTTGCGACGTAGGCCACAATCGAGTCATACACAATGCCGGCAACCTGCGAGATGTCCGCGGTGAGCGTCGCACTCAAAATCACACGGCCAAACGCCAAGCCGATTGCAACAATCCCGGTGATCGCGAAGATGGCGATACCCGAGATGAAGACCTGCCGCCAGTGGCGACGAGCAATGAGGATGGCAGCACCAAAGATGGCCGCAACAATCCACGGAAGGGTGTTACCCAGGCCAGTACCCACCTGGTAGATCACGCGCGCGGTGGTGATGTCGGGAATCTTGGCAATCTCGATGCTCGCGTTGACCTCGGGGATGGCCTTGGCAAACGGAACTTTGGCGGCCTCAAGCTGCTGCTTGACCTCGGCCATGAGTGGCTTGAGGGAAAGCGAGACCGTGCCGTCGTTGGCAATCTGAACAGCCGTGGTCGGGTCGTTCGACAGAATCGCAATGACCTGCTTTTGCGTCAAGGTGAGGGTTGCTGTCCAGGCCTTCTGGAATGCCGGGCCTGCAACAACCTTCGCGATGGTGTCATGGATAAGGCCCTGAACACCTGACGCAATTGGCGTCGACAGGAGGTTCAGTGACTCCTGCAGCTTGGGGGGCAGGTTCAGCGCTGTACCGAGTCCGTCAACCAAGTTCTTGGTGGTGTCGTCGATGTGAATCGCGTCATCGACCGCGGTTGCTAGCTTGTCGGTGACGAGCTCCTGAACTGCAGGGTTGCTCGCCAAGGGAGAGAGCGAATCCACGAACTGCGAACTGTTCGTGATCTGAACCGTAGCCCAGTGCCCGACAATTGCCGTCGGCAAAAGAAGGGTTGCAATGGCGAGCAGAATCCCGGCAAGCCAGGAACGCCCCTTACCTGAAGTGTTTTTGCGCGTAGTCACGCACTAACTCTAGAGGGCGGCGTATACCTCGCGCAGGAGGCGAGCCGTCTCACTGGGGGTCTTTCCCACCTTGACGCCAGCAGCCTCGAGAGCCTCTTTCTTGGCCTGAGCAGTACCAGCCGAGCCGGACACGATCGCACCAGCGTGACCCATGGTCTTGCCCTCGGGAGCGGTGAAGCCAGCCACGTAACCGACAACAGGCTTGGTCACGTTGGCCTTGATGAAGTCTGCGGCACGCTCTTCAGCGTCACCACCGATCTCACCAATCATGACGATGACCTTGGTCTCGGGGTCGGCCTCGAAAGCGGCGAGCGCATCAATGTGCGTGGTGCCAATGATGGGGTCACCACCGATTCCGATTGCGGTCGAGAAGCCGAGGTCACGAAGCTCGAACATCATCTGGTAGGTCAGGGTTCCCGACTTGGAGACGAGCCCGACCGGGCCCTTGCCGGTGATGTTTGCCGGCGTGATGCCAACGAGTGCCTCACCGGGCGTGATGATTCCGGGGCAGTTGGGGCCGATGATGCGGGTCTT
>CAZPVE010000011.1:0-13747 GCA_964589925.1 uncultured Aurantimicrobium sp.
AATCGAAGGCATCGAGCGCATCCGATTCACCAGTCCGCACCCCGCCGCCTTCACCGACGACGTCATCGCCGCCATGGCCGAGACCCCCACCGTCATGCCGCAGCTGCACATGCCCCTGCAGTCAGGCTCAGACGCCATTCTCAAGGCCATGCGCCGTTCCTACCGCAGTGCGAAGTTCCTGGGGATTCTCGAGCGCGTGCGAGCCGCCATGCCCGATGCATCCATCAGCACAGACATCATCGTGGGATTCCCCGGCGAGACCGAAGAAGACTTCCAAGAAACCCTGCGCGTGGTGCGCGAGGCCCGTTTCGCTATCGCCTACACCTTCCAGTACTCCAAGCGCCCGGGAACGCCCGCTGCCGAGATGGAAAACCAGGTGCCCAAGGAAGTTGTGCAGGAGCGTTTCGAGCGCCTCGTGGCCCTGCAGAACCAAATCAGCTACGAAGAAAACCTTGCCCAGATCGGCCGCGAGGTTGAGGTTCTGGTGGCCAACGGCGAGGGCCGCAAAGATTCGACGCGCGATCGCCTCACTGGCCGCGCCCGCGACAGCCGCTTAGTGCATTTCGATGTTCCTGCCGGGAGTGAAATCCCTCGCCCTGGTGACCTGGTCACGGTTACGGTCACCGAGGCCGGCCCGTACCACCTGATCGCTGACTCCACCGATGGTTCGCCGCTCAAAGTGCGCCGCACGCGTGCCGGCGACGCGTGGGATCGGGCCCAGGCTGAGTCCTGCGGTGTTCCCGTCGTTTCGGGCCTGGGTTTGAGCGGGGCGAGCAGTTCCACCGGCTCGAGCAGCACCGGCGGCGCAACCAACCTCGGCATGCCCACGCTGCGTGTTGCCCGATCCGACATCTACGACGTCAATGACGGTGAACGCTAACCGCCTGGTCGCGGTGGTGGGCGCGACGGGCACGGGCAAGTCGCAGTTTTCGCTCAACCTGGCGCGGAGCATCCACGCCGAGGGCGGTTCGGCCGAGATTGTCAACGCTGACGCCATGCAGTTGTATCGCGGCATGGATATCGGCACGGCAAAGCTCACGACCGAGGAGCGCGCTGAGTTTCCGCACCACATGTTTGATGTGCTTGATGTAACTCAAGAGGCGTCGGTGGCGGACTACCAAACGGCCGCTCGCGAGGTCATCGACGGCATTGTGGCCCGTGGTGCCACACCGATTTTGGTGGGTGGCTCCGGGCTGTATGTGTCGAGCGTGCTGTTCGAATTCGACTTTCCCGGGCACGATGACGAGATTCGCGAACGCCTCGAGGCTGAGCTGGCCGAGAAGGGCCCTGGCCTCATGTTTGCAAAGCTCAAAGCGTTGGCCCCACAGGCCGCCGAACGCATCGATTCTCAGAACGTTCGCCGCGTGGTGCGTGCCCTCGAAGTCATCGAAATCACGGGCGACCCGGCCGCATTGGGCACTCTGCCCGACGAGCCGGTTTACTGGCGAGACACCACGATCTACGGCCTGCGCGAAGAGCGTCACGTGCTCATCGAGCGCCTCGACCGCCGTGTCGAAAAGATGTGGGCAGACGGCATCCTCGACGAAGTTCGCGGGCTTATCCCTGCTGGTATCGAGCTGGGGGTCACGGCCCGCCGCGCAATCGGATACGCCCAGGCGCTCGGGCAGCTCGCTGGTGAGCTCACCGAGGCCGAGGCCATCGCCGAGACCCAGGCGCTCACGCGTCGCTACGCCCGCCGCCAGGTGAGCTGGTTCAAGCGCTATGCCGATGTTCAGTGGGTGAGTGCAGGCCAATAGGCTTGACGCATGGCACTCTCGCTTCATTTCACCAAGGGTCACGGCACGGGCAACGACTTCGTGCTCTTTGCCGACCCTGACGGCGAGATTGTGCTCACGGCCGCCCAAATGCAGGCTTTGGCCGATCGCCACTTTGGGGTGGGTGCCGACGGCATCATTCGCGCTGTTCGCTCGGCCAAGCTGAATCGCCGCGACGCCCAGGGCAACATCGAGCCGGATGCCGCGGGCCAGGCCGCGCTCGCCGAAGAGCCTGCCGCCGAGTGGTTCATGGACTACTACAACGCCGACGGCAGCGTCAGCGAGATGTGTGGCAACGGAGTGCGGGTTTTTGCCAAGTTCCTGCTGGAAACCGGGCTCGCCCAGATTTCGCAGGGGGAGACCCTGCCGATTGGCACTCGCGCCGGCGTTCGCGACGTTGCGGCAAATGCGTCCGGATTCCAGGTCGACATGGGCCGCTGGGCCTTCGACGGTTTCGAACCCCTGGTGCGCATCAAAGATGTGGCTGTTGCGCGCCCCGGCTTGGGCATCAACGTGGGAAACCCGCACGTTGTCGTCGCCTTGTCATCGCTCGAAGAGCTGGAGAAGGCTGATCTCACGGTAATCCCGCAGCTCGACCCGGTGGCGCCGGAGGGTGCCAACATCGAGCTCGTGGTGCCCAGTGACCCGCTCGTGACCGACGGTGTGGGCCACATTCGCATGCGGGTGCACGAGCGTGGCAGCGGCGAGACTCTGAGCTGTGGCACGGGTGTTGTTGCTGCAGCGCTGGCGACACGCTTTTGGGCGGGGCAGGGCGCGCCGAACAACTGGCGCGTGGATGTTCCCGGCGGCACTCTCGCTGTGCGCATGTTTGCCACCGAGGAGGGCGAGCACGTCGCTCTCTCGGGCCCGGCGTCGCTGGTCTACAACGGCACCGTCGAACTGGCCTAGCGTCCGGCGATCACGCCCGTGCCCGTAGCTACCACGTGGCTGCCCAGGCAGGTTTCTGGCTGAAATGGGCACGCATCGAGCACCTCAACTGTGTTGGGGAGGTGGGTGTTCACGACCTCGGGGTGGGCAAGCTCAACGCCGGTTGCCACCACTCGGGCAACAACGTTCGTGCCGAGCTCGTGTGAGTTTGCCCCGTCATCATCAAGAACCGGGGTGGCCCACAGCCACTGAATCACTCGATTCGGTTCGCGCCGCTGAACATCCAGTGTCCAGCCGCATCCGTAGTCGTCAAGTGCCGCTGCGATAGCTGCCGTGCGTTGTTCTGACATTCGTCCCCCAATGAGCTGTCCCTAATCTATTGCGAGGGGACTGACAACGGGGGCATTTCTGTCTACAAGAGTTCGCGAGCCTCAACATCGAGTGCGTCGGCGATGGCGTAGACGTTGATCAGCGACGGCGAAAAGCGCGAGTTTTCGATGCGGCTAATGGTCTTGCGGTCGACGCCGGCGCTTTCGGCCAGCTCAACCTGAGTGAGTCCCCTCGCCTGACGAAACTGGCGAATTCTCGCGCCGAAGGCGCGCAAGGGCTCATTTCGACTTTCTGTCGGTCTGCCGGGACCGGAGTGCTGTTGCTCGTGTGGCACAGTACCGTCCTTGGTCGCCAACCAATCGGGGGGGGTGTTGGCGCGTTAAATCATGGTACGCGCCAATATTGGCAATGACCCGGGAGATTCTGGGTCAGTTGTGGTACATCCGGTGATTTACGCTGTGCGCGTGACAGTGATGACTCTAAAGCCCTTGTAGTGGTCGGCGCGTTCGATGGTGTGGGTGGCAGCAAACTCGCCCCGCAGCCATTTCTCGAAGGAGTCGGCGCCCAGGTGTTTGGCGATGACGAGCCAGGCGGTGGCGCCCACCTTGAGCCGAGGAATCCAGGAGTGCATGATGCTGTGCAGCTCGGCCTTGCCCACGCGAATCGGCGGGTTCGACCAAATGGCGTCGAACTCGACCGCGGCAGACACGCTTTCGGGCGTGCCGGCAATGACATTGGATGCACCGAGCCGGGCTGCGTTGCGGCGCGTGAGTTCAATCGCCCGCTCGTTGACATCGACGGCGTACACCGTGGCGTCGGGGGACTGGGCCGCAAGGGTCAGCGCGATCGGACCCCAGCCGCATCCAATATCGAGCAGGTTTCCCGTCGCTGGGGCTTCATCCACGATGCGCAACAGGGCTTCGGTTCCCGCATCGATGTGGTCGGGGCTGAAAATGCCGCCGGCGGTTTCGACCGTGACCGTCTTGCCGTCAATCTCAACCGTGATTTCGCTACTGCGAAACTCACCTGCCGGACTCGTCGAAAAATAGTGCTCGACGCCCTGTGCCGGTGTTTCAGTCATGGCTCAAGGCTATCGACCCGTCGCGCAGGCGACGGTCAGCCGGGCGCGTTACCCTCTATACAAATGACAAAAGACTCCGACGACGCGATCGATCGCATTCTCGCGCGTGCCGGGGGCGAAAAAGCCCCGGTTTCGGTGTTCGCCAGTGGTCGTGCTCAGGCGCTAGCCGCCGAGGATGACCTGGCTTTCGACGATCGGCGCAACACGGATGGCGACCAGTTCGACCGCGAAGAGCGTGCGTCGCTGCGCCGAGTTGCCGGACTCTCCACCGAACTCGAAGACGTCACCGAGGTTGAATACCGCCAGCTGCGCCTCGAGCGCGTGGTGCTCATCGGTGTGTATCCCAAGGGTGCGATTGTCGACGGGGAGAACTCGCTGCGGGAGTTGGCCGCACTCGCCGAAACCGCGGGTGCCGAGGTTCTCGACGGCGTGATGCAGCTGCGCCCACTGCCCGACCCCGCCACCTACCTCGGCCGCGGAAAAGTCGAAGAACTCAAGAACATCGTGTGGGAGGTCGGCGCCGACACGGTCATCGCCGACACCGAGCTCGCCCCCAGCCAGCGTCGTGCCCTCGAAGACGTGGTGAAGGTCAAGGTCATCGACCGCACCGCCGTCATCCTTGACATTTTTAGCCAGCACGCCAAGAGTCGCGAGGGTAAGGCCCAAGTCGAACTCGCCCAGCTCGAATACCTCCTGCCGCGTCTGCGTGGATGGGGTGAGTCGATGTCCCGCCAGGCCGGTGGCCAGGTGGGTGCCGCCGGAGCCGGTATGGGTTCGCGTGGTCCGGGTGAAACCAAGATCGAGCTTGACCGTCGTCGCATCAACACGCGCATGGCCAAGCTGCGCAAGCAGATCGCCGCGATGAAGCCTGCACGCGACACCAAGCGCGCCAATCGCAAGCGCAACGCTGTGCCCTCGGTGGCCATCGCTGGCTATACGAACGCCGGCAAATCCTCGCTCCTCAACCGCATCACGCGTGCCGGCGTGCTCGTCGAGAATGCCCTGTTCGCCACGCTCGATCCCACCGTGCGCAAGACCACAACCGAGGATGGCCGCCCGTATACCTTGACGGATACCGTCGGTTTCGTGCGCAACCTGCCGCACCAGCTCGTCGAGGCGTTCCGCTCAACGCTCGAAGAAGCGGCGGATGCCGACCTGCTCGTGCACGTCGTCGACGCATCCCACCCCGACCCGGCTAGCCAGATCAAGACGGTTCGCGACGTGCTGGGGGAGTCGGGTGCTGGTCAAGTGCCCGAGCTGGTCGTGTTCAACAAGGCAGACCTTGTTGATGACGACACTCGCCTGATCTTGCGCGGCCTCGAATCGAAGGCCTTCTTCGTGAGCGCTCGCACCGGTGAGGGTGTCGAAGAGCTGTTGAGCATCATTGCCGAGCGCATCCCGTCGCCGGATGTCGACATTCACCTTCTGGTGCCCTACGACCGCGGTGATGTGGTTTCATCGCTGCACTTGCGCGGTGTGGTGCTCGAGACGGATTACGTCGAGGAGGGCACGCGCGTGCATGCCCGTGTTACGCCGGCTGATGCGGCAGTGTTCAGCGAATTCGCTGAAGACTAGCCACTAAACCAGGCGAATCAGGGCTTCGTTCTTCTTGAGAAAGCTGGGCTTCCAGGGCGGGTCGAACCGGGCGAAATAGACCTCACCCTCGGTCGCAAGCTCAGCGCCGCGAACCGCCGCGAGCAGAGCCTCGCCGTTTTCCATGAAGCGCTTCTCGTTCCAGCCGCCGCCAAACTTGCGCACGGCAGCACGGTGGGCGGCAACGGCGGTGGTGCGAACGCGGGCATCGCGCGGCACGGGAATTGCCGAGGCATCCATTCCCGCCGGCAGCACAAAACTCACCGTGTGCTGGTTGCCCGCCACGGTCTCCTGCAGCACGGGCGCAGTCATGGCCATGCGCTGACCGCCCGCGTTGTTGCCGCTGATGTAACGAACCAGCGGTGAGAAGGCCACATTGCCAGCTGACATGAAGTCGCCGGTCACATCCACCTGCACCAGCACATACGCCGGGTACTCGCGAATCTCGAAGTCGGCGTGCTTGGAAACGACGGTGTAGGGCTGCTGTTCGGTCATACCGCGAGTGTATGCCCGCAGCCTGTGAGCCTGTCGGTGCGCGAGTACTCTAGAAGGATGCGCGCCAAGACCCCCTTCTCATTCGAGGTGTATCCGCCGCGCAGCGTTGCCCACCAAGAGGAGCTGCAGCGCACGATTCAAAAGCTCGCTGAGGTCGGCCCCGAGTACATCACGGTTACCTATGGCGCTAACGGTTCTTCGCGCGATTCCAGCCTCGAGTGCGTTTCGTACATCCGTCAGAACACGTCGATCGACCCCCTCGCGCACCTCACCTGCGTGGGCTCCACCAAGGCCGAGGCCGAAGAGTTGGTGCGCCAGTTCTACGGCGCGGGCATCCGATCGTTCTTGGCCCTGCGCGGGGATGCCCCCGAGGGCACCACTTCGGGTGACGACTTCTTGGGTGAGCTCAAGACGGCCGCCGAGCTGGTGGCTCTCATTCGCAGCGTGAGCCCCTACGCGCGCATCGCCGTGGCTGCGTTTCCGAACGGCCACCCCGATTCGACTCGTCCGGGCCAAGACCTCGAGGCGCTGTTGGCCAAGCAAGAGGCCGGCGCTGACTTTGCCATCACGCAGCTGTTCTTCCAGGCCGAGGACTACCTCGGGTTTGTGGAGCGGGCCCGTGCCGCGGGCGTGACCATCCCGCTGCTGCCCGGAATCATGCCGGTCATCACGCCCACACGCCTGGCTCGCATCGTCGAAATCACCGGCCTCGACACGCCCACCGACCTGACGGCCGCGCTCGCGGCCGCCGACGGCAAGGATGCCCAGCGTGCGGTTGGCGTGCAGCACGCTGTTGACCTGGCCAATGCGGTTCTCGACGGCGGTGCCCCGGGCATCCATCTCTATGCGTTCAATGAGCACCAAACCGTGCTCGAAGTGCTTCGCCGCGTGGGAGTGATCGAGTAATCATGTCCTCGCGTCGCCTCACTCCTTTCGTCATGCTTGAGGTGTCGTCGGTACTTTCCGCGATTGCCAGCGGCATGACCTACATCGTCTTGCCGTGGATCATTCTCGAAGCCACCGGGTCGGCACTCATCGCGGGCATTGTCGTGGCCATCAAGGGTCTCGTGTCGTTCATCGTCTACCCACTGTCGGGAACCCTCGTCGACAACGTGGGCCGGCGCCGTATCGCCATCATCGCGGATGTACTGGTCGCGCTGACAGCGATCGGGTTCGCGCTGTCGGTTGGCGCGATAGGCGTGACGGTCATCGGCACGATTGCCATCTCGGTTTTGGGCTCGTTGCTTGAGCCGCCCGGGTTTACCGCGCGCAAGGCGCTGATCGTGAACACCGCCGAGTCGGGCCAGCTCAGCCTCGAGCGCGCGAACGGCATTCACGAAGCGATTCGGGGCATCGGCTGGATCGCCGGCCCCGCCGCAGGTTCACTCTTTATCGCCCTCGTGGGCGCGGGCAACGTGTTCTGGTTCGTGGCCGCCGGCTACCTGCTCTCGGTGCTGTGCATGAGCCTGATTCGTGTGAGCCACGTGGTTGCCGGCCAAGACGATCGCGACGACGAAAAGGGCGGATTCATCGCTGAAACGGTGGATGGCTTCCGCGCGCTCGCGGGCGACCGCGCGTTGTTCATCCTGACCGCGTTCATCGTGCTTCTGGATGCCATGTACATCCCGAGTGAAGAGATTGTGCTGCCGTACTACTTCAACGAGCGCAACGACCCCATCGGGCTTGGCCTCGTGATTTCGGCCATGGTGTTGGGCGTGACGGCCGGGTCGCTGCTGTTTGAGTTCCTGGCCAAGCGCATGCGCATGTCGACGCTGATTCGCATTTGCACCATCGGATCGTGCTCGATTCTGCTGGCGATGGCGATCTTTCCGCCGGTCTGGCTTTTTGTCATCATCGGCTTCTTGCTGGGTCTGGTGTGGGGGCCGATTAACCCGCTGTTGAGCACCATGATTCAGCGCCGTTTTCCGGCCAAACTGCAGGGGCGCGTGTTCGGTGTGCAGCTGGCTCTGTTCACGATGGCGCCGCCCGTGGCCATGCCGATTGTGGGCTGGCTGGTGCAAACATACGGCGCCCAGCCGGTTTATCTGGCGCTGATGATCACCACGTTTGTGCTGGGATTCGGCGTCATGCTGTTGCCGGTGCTGCGTGACCTCAACAGGTCGGCTGCACCCGACGAAGCCTCGGTCAACGAGACCTTGCCCGCTTAAACCTTGCGCAGAACGGTGACGACCTTGCCCATGATGGTGGCGTGCTCACCGGGAATCGGCGGGAATGCCGAGTTGCGGGGGAGCAGCCAGGTGTGGCCGTCTTTTTGGCTGAAGACCTTGACGGTGGCTTCGCCATCGATTTCGGCGGCAACAATCTCACCGTTTTCAGCGGTTTTCTGCTGACGCACGACTACGTAGTCGCCGTCGCAAATCGCGGCGTCAATCATGGAGTCGCCTTTGACTTCGAGCATGAACAGCTCGCCCTTTCCGGCCAACTGCTCGGGCACGGCGAACGTGTCTTCAATGTTCTGCTCGGCGGTGATGGGGAAACCGGCAGCGATGCGACCAACCAGGGGCACGCTCACGCTGTTGCCCAGGGGAAGCACGTTGTCGCTGGCGGGGGAGTCGTAGCCGGATGCGCCCGCAAACGTAGCGCCGGACGCACCTGCCGCTGAACCTGCGGCAGACCCGAGCAGTTCGATGCCGCGTGCCTTCTTGAGGTCGCGACGGATGGCTCCGGCGAGCTCAAGCTGCTGCAGCTGGTAGCTGACCGAACCGAGGGACTTGAATCCGCACTCGTCGGCGATGTCTTGCATGGATGGCGTGTAGCCGTTCTCGTCGACGTATCGAACGATCATCTCGAGAACGGTGCGCTGGCGGTCGCTCAGTTTGGCGCCGGGCTGCGTCTGGTCAGTCATGAAGACTCCTTCTTCGTTCGTTGTCAGTGGCTCATGGTGAGCTTCGTGCAACAACCGAAACTGTATTCGAAAAAAGCACTAAAACCAAACACATCTTCGAAGATTTACGAACAAATCTCAAAAATCTTCGAATAAGTATTTGACAAACGGGTACTTTCGAAGATATCTTCGAAACATCTTCGAACCGGGTTCTCCCGGCCGAGAGCCCGGTTCGAGATAACACGGTTTCACAACCACAAGGAGAACGACATGAACGCCATCGCAATCGAAACCCGCCCCACCGGCAAGCTGCACCTCACCACACGCGGTCGTCGCGTCATCGTGGCCCTCATCGTGATCCCCATCATCCTTGCCGCGTTCTTCGCCGCCCTCAACGGTGGCCAGGCGGGCGCCGCTGACGTCTCCATCTCCGACTCCTCCACCTACGTCACCGTTGGTGCGGGCGAGTCACTCTGGGCCATCGCCGAGCGCATCGCCCCCCACTCCGACCCCCGCGACGTCATCGACGCCATCACCAGCTACAACCACCTCGAGGGTGATGTTCAAGCTGGTCAGCGCATCGCCATCCCCGCTCAATACAAGTAGCCCGCGCTCACCCTGGGCTGGCCGCCAGGCACTGGCCGCTGGCTACAGTCCGCTCGCTTGAGGAGTGCGTCATACTTGACGCATGATTCAGCGTCGCCACAACAGCTCCGCGCGCATCCTCCCCAGAACCGTTCTCGCCTGGGTGGGGCTCGTGCTCACCGTGGCCTCGCTCCTGCTGTTCTGGCTGGCCTTCCAGCCAGCAACCTCGAGCATCGGCCCGTGGCCCGCACTGAGCACCGGCATCGTTGGCCTGGCTGCTGCGATTATCGCCGGTGTTCGCAGCAAAGACCTCTCGATTGTGCTGGCGATCCTCGGCGTCATTGACGGAACACTCGTTCTCACCCTCCTGCTGGCGCTCACCTCGGTGCGCCCCGCCTAAACTTGAGGCTGTGACCACGCTCGACGACCTGCCCATCCGCGACGACCTTCGCGGGCAGAAGCCCTACGGTGCCCCACAGGCACACGTGCGCGTCGAGCTCAACGTCAACGAAAACACCCACCCCGTGCCCGAAGCCGTCATCGACGACATCATGGCGCGCACCCGTGAAGCACTCACCACGGTCAACCGGTATCCCGACCGCGAATTCACCCAGCTGCGCGAAAGCCTCGCCGCCTACCTCGGCCACGGTCTCACCGCAGCAAACATTTGGGCTGCGAACGGCTCCAACGAGGTCATTCAGCAGACGCTGCAAGCATTCGGTGGCCCGGGTCGATCCGTTTTGGCATTCCCGCCCACCTACTCGATGCACTCGATCATCGCCCACGGCACCGGAACCACGTGGCTCACCGCCGCCCGCGACGACGAGTTCCAGATTTCTCCCGAGACGGCCGTTGCTGCCATCAAGGCAAACAACCCGTCCATCACCTTCTTCTGCACGCCGAACAACCCCACCGGAACCCCCGTTTCGGTCGAAACCATCGCGGCCGCGTACGACGCCACCGATGGCATCGTTTTCGTCGACGAGGCGTATGCCGAATTCGCACCAGCCGGCGCAGGAACAGCCTTGAGCCTGCTCGAGGGTCGCCCCCGGTTGCTCGTGTCGCGCACCATGAGCAAGGCCTTCGCCTTTGCTGGTGCTCGAGTGGGATACCTGGCCGCAGACCCTGCCGTCATCGATGCTCTGCGCCTCGTGCGCCTGCCGTACCACCTGAGCGCGCTCACTCAGGCGGCGGCCGTCGGTGCTCTCGCACACGCGCCAGCCATGCTCGCTATGGTCGACGACATCAAGTCGCAGCGCGATCGCCTCGTGATCGAGCTGGCCAAGCTGGGCTATCACCCCTACCCGAGCTCGGCAAACTTTGTGCTGTTCGGCAATGTTGCCAACCCACACGACACCTTCGAAAAGCTACTGGCTCAGGGCATCATCATTCGTGACATCGGCATCCCGAACCACCTGCGCGTTACCGCGGGAACAGCGGCCGAAACCACCGAGTTCCTCGAGGCCCTCGCCAAACTCGACGGCACCCAGGCCTAACGCCGCGTTCAGGCGAGGCTGCGCGTGCGCATCCGCCTAGAATTGAGGCATGGCTAAAGCAAAACGCGTCGCTACTATCGCGCGCAAAACCAGCGAGTCCTCGGTCAAGCTCACGCTTAACCTCGACGGAACCGGCGTTTCGAAGATCAACACCACAGTGCCGTTCTTCGACCACATGCTGACCGCTTTCGCCAAGCACTCGCTCACCGACCTCACGGTTGAGGCCACCGGGGACACCCACATCGATGTTCACCACACGGTTGAAGACACCGCGATCGTGCTCGGTCAGGCCATCCGCGAGGCTCTCGGCGACAAGTCGGGCATCTCGCGTTTCGGTGATGCCATCGTGCCCCTCGATGAGGCGCTGGCGCAGGCCGTCGTAGACATCTCGGGTCGCCCGTTCCTGGTGCACACGGGGGAGCCCGCTGGTTTTGAGCACCACCTGATCGGCGGACACTTCACCGGCTCCATGGTGCGCCACGTGTTTGAAGCAATCACCTTCAACGCCGGTCTCACGGTGCACGTCAACGTGCTCGGTGGCCGCGACCCGCACCACATTGCGGAGGCGGAGTTCAAGGCGTTCGCTCGCGCGTTCCGTCAGGCCAAGGCGATTGACCCTCTGGTTTCGGGTATTCCCAGCACCAAGGGTGCTCTGTGACCCGACCCAGGGTTGCTGTTTTCGACTACGGCATCGGCAACATTCACTCGGCCGTCAAGGCGATCGAGCTTGCCGGCGCCACGGTCGAACTGACGCGCGACAAAACGGCTTGCGCCGAAGCTGATGGCCTGCTGGTTCCCGGCGTTGGTGCTTTCACCGCCGTGATGGAGGCCCTCCAGGCTGCTGACGGAGGCGAAGTCATCGAGCGTCGCCTGGCGGGCGGTCGCCCGGTCTTGGGTATTTGCGTTGGCATGCAGGTGATGTTCGATCGCGGTGTGGAGCACGGGCTCGACACCGAGGGTTTGGGCCAGTGGCCTGGTGTCGTTCGCCAGCTCGAGGCGCCGATCCTGCCGCACATGGGCTGGAACACGGTGGAGGCTCCGGCTGACTCTGTTCTCTTCGAGGGCTTGCGCGACGAGCGCTTCTACTTCGTGCACTCCTACGCGGCCTGCGAGTGGAACCTCGACGTGATCGCCCCCTTCCCCGAACCGCACGTCACGTGGGCCCGCCACGGCGAGCGTTTCGTGGCCGCCGTCGAGAACGGTCCGCTCTCGGCCACCCAATTCCACCCCGAAAAGTCAGGCGAAGCTGGCATCCAGCTGCTGCGCAACTGGCTCGGAACCCTATAAACACGCCACACTGAGTTCACCGAACACATACCGCTAGAGGAATATATGTCTGCCCCGATTCTTGAGCTGCTGCCCGCCGTCGATGTTGCCGAGGGCAAGGCCGTGCGCCTGACCCAGGGCGAGCTCGGCACCGAGACGAACTATGGCGACCCCGTTGACGCGGCAGCAGACTGGGCTAACCAGGGCGCCGAGTGGATTCACCTCGTCGACCTCGACGCGGCTTTCGGTCGTGGCGAGAACGGCGCGCTTCTTCGTCGCGTGATCAACGAGGTTCCTGGCGTCAAGATTGAGCTCAGTGGTGGCATCCGTGACGATGCCAGCCTCGAGTCGGCTCTTGAGTCGGGGGCAACCCGCGTGAACCTCGGCACGGCCGCACTCGAAGACCCGTCCTGGGCGGCTTCGGCCATCTCGCGTTTTGGTGACCAGATTGCGGTTGGTCTTGACGTTCGCGGCGAAACCCTCGCCGCCCGTGGCTGGACCAAAGAGGGCGGCAACCTCTGGGAGGTTCTCGACCGTCTCGAAGAGGCCGGATGCGCCCGCTATGTCGTAACCGATGTGATGCGCGACGGCATGCTCAACGGCCCGAACCTCGACCTCCTGGTGAGCATCACGCAGCGCACGGGCAAGCCTGTTGTCGCATCCGGTGGCATCTCGAGCCTCGATGACCTCATCGCCCTGCGCGAGCTCGTTCCCTCGGGCGTTGAGGGTGCCATCGTGGGCAAGGCGCTGTATGCCGGCAAGTTCACTCTCGAGCAGGCCATCGCGGTCGCCTACAAGTAAGGGCTCTCATGTCAGACGATAAGCACATGTTCGGCAGCACCGACGCGGCCGATTCGGCTGGTCAGCCGTGGGCTGGCCGTGCCTTCGAGGTGAACCCGTTCGCCGGTGACGACGGCACGGCGCCGGTTGAGTTTCTCGAGGCCATGCACGCTTTCCGCTCGCACGACTACCTGTCGAAAGAGCGCGCCGAGGCTCACGCACACGCTCTCCAGGTGATTTCGACCTCGCGCTTGCTCGCCCCGCTGGTGGCTGAGGCTGGCGACGTCGGGTTCACCGAATCGGGCCTCAAAGTCGACAAAACCCAAGAGCTTTCGTTGGTTTATGTGAAGGGTCCGAACGGCGAAAAGACGCTCCCCGTGTTTTCAAGCGTTGCCGCCATGTCCGCCTGGAACAAGGATGCCCGCCCGGTTCCGGTCGACGGCGCTCGGGTTGCCACGGCGGTTCTGCACGATGACGCCACCATGGTGATTGTTGACCCGGGCACCGCCACCGAGATGGCTATTCGCATCAAGACACTGCACGCGCTCGCCGAGGGCCGCCCGTGGATGCCGAATCACGCTGACCCCGACATCATCGCGGCTTTCCAGTCGTC
>CAZPVE010000012.1:0-13076 GCA_964589925.1 uncultured Aurantimicrobium sp.
GCCCGAGGACACACTTGCGTTCTTGCATCCGTTGCCCATTCGCGCGCTGTGGGGTGTCGGGCCGCAGACGGCCAAGGTGCTCGAAGGCCGTGGCCTGCACACGGTCGGCGACATTGCCGACACCCCGGTGCGCAGTCTCATCTCAGCCTTGGGCGAATCAGCCGGCCGTCACCTCTATGAGCTTTCGTGGGGTCGAGACCCACGGTCAGTTGTTCCCACGCGCACCGAAAAGAGCATGGGGCGCGAGATTACCTTCGATCAAGACGTGACCGACCCCGACGTTCTCAGGCGAACCCTGCTTGCCCAGAGCGAGCGGGTGGGCGCTCAGTTGCGTGACGCCAACCTGGATGCCCGCACGGTGGCCATCAAGGTCACCTATGCCGATCGCACCAGCGTTTCTCGCAGTAGAACCCTCGCTTCGCCTTCTTCGGTGAGCAGGCAGATTTACGCCACCGCTGTCGAGTTGTTGGATGCACTGCAGGCCGAAACCGATGTGCACGGCGTCACGCCCATCCGGTTGATTGGTGTGCGTGCCGAACAACTCGTGCCGGCAGGCTCGAGCGACGGACTGCTCTGGGACGCCGACGAAGACTGGCGCGAAATCGAGAAAGTTGGCGATGCCGTGACCAAGAAGTTCGGCCGCGGCGTCATCAAGCCAGCGTCCTTGGTTACTGGCCCCGGCGAGGGTGAAGTCGGGCAGTCGGCGCACGGTGCCACAAAGGGATTGCCCGAATAGACACCTGTCGGGTGGGTGTTATTGCGCAGGCTGCCTGAATTGCGCGTCGGCCTCGGTGAAGAGCTCGACAAACTCGGTCATGGTATTGACCACGAGTTCGGGCGCCACATCGGCGCTGGCCGCATCAACATCGGCTTGCTTGCTCGTTCCGGTGAGCACGATTCCGGCGAATGCGCCAGCGTTGCGAGCCATCGATGACTCCAAATAGAGGTCGTCGCCAATCACCAGAATCTCGTCAATGGGGGTGTCGAGCAGGCGGCTGATGACGTTCATCGAGTGTTGCGAGGGCTTGCCCAGAACCTCGAATTCGGTGGTCTGTGTGACGAACAGCAGGCCGGAGGTAATGAATCCAGAAACGCCCACGTTCAGGCGGTCTTTCGAAGCGAAGGCTGGCGAGTAGCTCGTGCAGTAGAGGCGGGCGCCCGACAAAATTGCTTCGGCCGCAATCTGGATCTTGTCTTTGCCGAACTGGGTGTCCCATCCGACAACGACAGCGGCAACGTCTGGCTTAGAGCCAGCGATAGCGGCGTCGATGTCGACAAGGTTGATATTGCGCTTCTCGAAATCGTGACGCATGCCTGGGCCGCCGAACATCATGATTGGGGCGTCACCATACGTATCTTTGATGACTTCGGCAGCAACAACGGCGGGGGTAAGAACCAGTTCGTCCGGAATGTCGATTCCCATGGAACGCAGGTGTGCTGCGATTGCCGCCGGTGTCTGCGCAGTGCCATTCGTGTAGACGCAGTATTTGCGGCCGCTGGACTTCACAAGGTCAATGGCTTCGCGCGCCCCGTCGAGGATGCGGCCATCTTGACCGCTGGGGCCATCCGAGATCACAAGACAGCCATCGATGTCGAACATCACGCCGTTGGTGCGGGCGATGCGTTCGAGGATCTCGGGGGAGGCCATTGTGTCCTTAGGGGCTAGCGGTGAAGGTCTAGTGATTCGCCGTTGAAAACAACGCTCAGGCGCTTCCACTTCGGAAGTGCGTTGACCGCGTCAATAAAGGATGCGGCATTGGTGACCCGAGGTGTGGCAGCATTTCTCGCTGAGCGAGAATTCGACCAGGCAGGGGCCGGAGCGGCGTTGATCGCTATCTCGGCCTGATCTTCGGGCATCACGATGCGCAACAGAAGCTCTTCTTCGGTGAGTGCCCTGCCGAACTTGGTCGCGTATTCTTCGTGCAGTTGTTCCAGTGAACGTTCGGGCTTCGTCACGGCGAGTTCAGCAGCTCGTGGTGACGCCTTCACTTTGTCGAGGACCTCTTGCGAAATGGGGCCTTCTGGCGTGCCAAAGTGTCCCAGCACAAACTTCACGACTTCGTCCGGGATGCGGCTGTAGCGCTCTTGGCCACTGCGTTCGGCGAGCACATTCATGAGTGCTTGGCTGCCGACGAACTGACTGAACGGCGTCACCATGATGGGGTAGCCCAGGTCAGCCCGCACCCGGCCAGCCTCGTCGATGACGGCCGGGAGGGCATCCGACATGCCGATTTCGGCGAGCTGGCGCTTCATCGTGCCCATCATTCCGCCCGGAACCTGGTGCGTGTGGAAAGACAGGTCGTACTCGTGTGGCGCGCCCGCGGCCAGGCCTTGCGCCTTGGCGAACTCGTGCAGCAGGGCGGCACCTTCGGCCACGGCCTCGCGGTCGATGTCCACCTCGATTCCGAGCGCGTCCAGGTTCGTCAGCAGATTCTCGAGGCTGGGCTGAGCCGTTCCATTCGACAGGGGACCCATGCCCGTGTGCAGCACGTCGACGCCGAGTTCTGCGGCCACCAGGTACAGGTGGGGAGCGGCTCCCGTTGTGCAGTGGCTGTGCAGTTCAAGCGTCTTCTCGGGTAGTTCGGCCCGCATCATCGGGATGAGTTCACGCGTGCGCTCAGCCGTTAGCAGTCCTCCTGGGTCTTTCAGATACACAGAGTCAATTAATTCGCAGGCGTTGTAGGCCTTGGTGGCTGCGCGATATTTCTCGTCGGTATGCACGGGGCTCTCGGTGAAGACCACGCCGGCGAGAACCTGGCTGATGCCCTCTTCTTTGGCCCATTGCGCCACTTTCATCGTCTGAGCGATGTCGTTCATCGGCTCGGCGATCATGAGCCGGCTGAGACCGTGCCGGGCCATGACCCGAAGCGACATGCGGAACACCGATTCGTCAGCTTTTTCCCACGACATGAAGCGCATACCGGTGGTGATGCAGGAAAGGTGCACATTCGGCGCGGCGGCGCGCCCCCGGGAAATGCGCTCCCACGGGTTCTCGCCATGAAACTTGACGCCCATGTTGAGGTGGGTTGAGCTGGTGAAGTCGAGCGCAAACAAGCCCATGCGCTCGTAAATCGGGCCCATCGCTTCGACCATGCCGGTGGTGATGCCCGCGACACCCCACAGGCTCTGATTGCCGTCGCGGATGCTCGTGTCGACGATCTTGAGAGGGCCACGGCGAACGCGTGCCGCGCCTTCGGACAGGCTCATGTGTTCGCTCATGCGTTGTTCTCCTTGCGAGATTCCCACACCGGCCCGAACCACGAGGTGGGAACGGCTCCGGCGATGAAATCGGGGTGTGACAGAACGAAGTCGTGCATCGGCAGGGTTGTTTTGAGGCCTTCGATGGTGGTGTTTCGCGCCGCCTGTCGAATGGCTGCCACGGCCGCCTGGCGATCGTGGGAGCGCACGATGAGCTTCGCCATCAAGCTGTCGTAGAAGGGCGGAAACGCGTAGCCCTCTTCAATGTGTGTGTCGATGCGGATGCCGGGCCCGCGCGGCCACGAAAGCTGGCTAATCGTTCCAGAGTTCGGCATGAAGTCAGCCTCGGGGTCTTCAGCGTTAATGCGAAGCTCGATGACTGCAGCGGGCGGAACCGGGCCGACCTCGGGAAGTTCCGGGTCTAGCCCCAGCGCGAGCCGCAACTGCGCGGCAACCAGGTCAACCCCAAATGCCTCTTCGGTGACCGGGTGTTCCACCTGAATTCGGGCGTTGACCTCGAGAAACACCACGTCTTCGGTCTCTGTGTCGACGAGAAACTCCACGGTGCCTGCTCCGCGATACTTGAGCGCCTCCACGAGTGCGCGTGAGGAGTCGTGCAGAATCTTGCGGCGAGCATCCGTCAGGTTGGGGGCGGGACACTCTTCAATCAGTTTTTGGTGGCGGCGCTGCACCGAGCAGTCACGGTCGCCGAAAATCCATGCGCGCCCCTTGCCATCGCCAAAGACCTGCACCTCGACGTGACGGGCCTTGCCGTAGTAGCGCTCGACATAGAGGGCGCCATTGCCAAATGCTGCCTCCGCTTCAGCTGCCGCCTGAGGCGCCAAAGTCTTGAGTTCATCAGCGTTAGTGACCAGGCGGATGCCGCGGCCGCCGCCTCCGTGAATCGCCTTGATGAGAAGGGGGTAGCCAATCTGCTCGCCCAGCGCGACAACGTCGTTGACGTCGGTGATTTCGACACCAGCGGCCACGGGCACGCCCGCCGCAACTGCCACGGCGCGCGCGCTGCCCTTGTCTCCGACGGCACGAAGAGTTTCGGGCCTCGGCCCGGCAAACGCAATGCCCTCCTCGTCCAGGAGTTCGCAGAGGCGTGGTTGCTCGCTGAGGAATCCGTAGCCGGGGTGAACCACTGCGGCGCCGGCGTGAACGGCGGCTTGGGCAACTTGTTCTGGTCGCAAGTACGACTGCCCTGCCGGGGACGCGCCAATCACGATCACGCGGTCGGCAGCACGGGCAGCGGGGGAGGTTGCATCAACGACGCTCGCCGCGAGAACGGGGGACGCCCCGATGCGGCGCGCTGCAGCAATGATGCGCATCGCGATTTCGCCACGATTGGCGACGAGAACAACCGGTTTGTGTGTCATTGGTTAGGCATTCGTGTCAATGGACACCAGGGGTGTGCCGAATTCGACCGCCTGCGCATCCTGAACCAGGAAGTCGCCCAGCACGCCAGCTTTGCCGGCAACAATCGGGTTCATGAGCTTCATGATCTCGATGATTCCGATGGTGGTGTCGGCCTCGACCCGGTCGCCAGGCTGAACAAACATCTCGGCACCCGGGGCCGGCCGGCGGTAGAACACGCCAATCATCGGGGCGTCGATGGTTTCGTGGCCCACGGGATGTGCGGCGGCAGCCGCGGCAGACTGGGCAGCTGCCGGAGCAGGAGTCGCGGTAGCTGCAGCGACCGGCGCTGCGGGCGAAGTGGGGACCGCAGATGCGGCAAGGGTGTCGCTGTTGCTGAGGTGCACCGAAATATTGCCGAAGCTTACGCTGGCCGTCTCGTAGTTGCTCTCATTCAGCTGTGTGACCAGATCAAGAAGGTCTTGCCAGGTGGGCTGCTCGCTCATGATGCTCCAGACGACATTGGTTGCGCGGTGGTGTGGGCTCCAGTCTCGCCGCGAACCACGCGGGGATGCAAGAAGGCTTTTCACTCAGTGAAAAACAAAATCTTCCCCAGAAGGTCACATTCCTCGTAGGCTGACATCATCATGAGCGCACACAAGGGGCAGCCAAAAAGCACCGCGAAGTCGGTGACTGCTCGTGCGCTGTCTGTGCTTGGCGTCTTGACGGCGCAGAATCCTTCGTTGACCCTGAGTGAGATCTCGCGTGCCTGCGGGCTCCCGGTTGCCACGGTCTATCGACTTGCCGGAGAACTCGAAGAAGCCAGGTTCCTGGAACGGGATGCCTCTGGCCGCTACAGCTTGGGTGTGCGCATGTGGGAGATGGGCCTGCTTACCCCGGTGCATGGTCACTTGCGCGAGGCTGCCATGCCCTTTCTGCTCAACCTGCAGTACGAATGCCGCGAGACTGTGCAGCTTGCCGTCTGTGACGGGGTTGATGCCGTGTACATAGAGAAGCTCTCACTGGATACCAAAACACCGGTGCAGAGCCGGATCGGCGCCCGTATCCCGATGCATGCAACGGCGGTCGGCCAGGCCATTCTGGCGTTCAGTGAGCCGAGCTTTGTTGACGTGATCACGAGCATGCCATTGACCCGATTCACCGACGCGACGATGACAACTCCGCGCGCGATTCAGAAAAATCTGGCTGCCGTTCGAGATCGCGGATATGCCATTTCGACGGAGGAATATGTCATGGGCTCCACGGCCATCGCGGCCCCGGTGTTGGTCGCCGGAAAGGTTGAAGCAGCTATCGGCATTGTGAATTACGAGCTGCGCGACGACCTCGAGCGTTTCGCTCCGGCCATGGTGGCCGCGGCCACAGAGTTCGGTCGCCGCCTCGAAGAACTGGCCAATCTTTCAGAGGCCTCGGGCAAGAACTAATTTTCATTCAGCGAAAAGGTATAACGGCATGGAATCGAACGCTCAGGGCAGACTTCTTCGTGAGGCACCCTCCCGTGCGCAGTGGTCCGCTTCGCAGATGGGACGCTTTTTTGAGTCCATCGAGCGTGAAACGGGCGCTCATTTCGAAACGTATCGGGATGCGTGGCAGTGGTCGGTTGACCATCTCGAGGATTTCTGGGCGCGCGTCTGGGCATCCGCCGACATCATCGAACATGCCCCCGCGACTCGAGTGCTGGCTGACGACGCCATGCCGGGGGCCCAGTGGTTCCCGGGTGCATTGCTGAACTGGGGCGAACACATCGTTCGCGGCTTGCTTCACGAAAACGGTAAAGCCAAACTCATCGCTCGAAGTCAAACCCGTGACGACTTTGAGTTGGCCGGACCCGAGGTTGTTGACCTCATCAGCCGAATTCAGCAGGGCTTGAAGGCAGCGGGGGTCAAGCCCGGCGACCGGGTTGTCGGCTACCTGCCCAATATCCCGGAAACACTGGCACTTTTCGTTGCGACCGCGTCACTCGGGGCCGTGTTTTGTTCGGTGCCACCAGAGATGGGGGCCCGCAGCGTGCTCGATCGAATCGAGCAGCTCAATCCCACGGTGATTGTGGCCGTCGACGGATATGTCTGGGGCACCAAGAGAATCGACCGTCTGCCCGAGTTGGCGCGCATTCGAGAAGAACTGCCGAACATGACATCCGTCGTTATTCCCTACCTCGACCCCGCTGCTGAAGCGCCGCTCGGCTCTCTCGCCTGGAGCGATTTCACCGCGGTTTCTGCCCCGTACGAAGTTCAGCCGGTGCCGTTCGATGCCCCGCTCGTAGTTTTGTTCTCATCCGGCACCACCGGCAAACCCAAGGCAATTGTTCATGGTCATGGCGGTCTCCTGCTCACGCACTATCGCGACCACGCCTTGCACTTCGATATCGGACCTGACGATGTGAACTTCTGGTACTCGACAACGGGCTGGATGGTCTGGACCCTCAGTGTTTCGTTGCTGATGACGGGTGCCTCCATGGTGTTGATGGATGGCGACCCGAACTGGCCCGCGATTGACGGCCCGTGGTCACAGTGGTCGATTCTTGGCTCGACTCAGGCCACCTATTTCGTGACCGGCTCGGCCTATCTTGCAGCGAGTGCTCACGCACACCTCACGCCCGGCGAAACGTGGGACTTGTCGCGTGTGCGGGAGATTCAGTGCTCAGGATCGCCGCTTGCCGCCGACGTTGCGGTGTGGGTGTACGACACTGTGAACCCCTCGGTTCATTTGGCCCCTGCCTCCGGCGGCACCGACATCTGCTCGGGCTTTCTGGCCGGAAATCCGCTCAGTGCCGTGCACGCCGGTGAAATGGCGGCGCCCATGCTCGGCGTGGCTCTCGATTCGTGGGATGCCCAGGGCAACTCTGTCTCAGGCGTGCCGGGTGAACTTGTCTGCACGAAACCGCTGCCGTCGATGCCCCTGTTTTTCTGGGGCGATAAGAACTTCGAGCGGTACACCGCGAGCTACTTCGATCAGTATCCCGGTGTCTGGCGCCACGGCGACTGGCTCGTGCACACCGAGCGCGACACCTGGCTGATCTCGGGTCGATCAGACGCCACCTTGAATCGCGGGGGTGTTCGACTCGGCACGGCAGAGTTTTATGGAGTTCTCGATCCTCTGCCCGGGCTTGCCGACAGCTTGGTTCTGCACTTCGAAGACCCCGCAGGTGGAATGGGACAGTTGGTGCTCCTCGTCGTTCCTGAAGCGGGCATCCAGGGTGACGACATCGAAAAACTGATCCGCTCGACGATTCGTGCCGAACTTTCACCGCGGCACGTGCCTGATTCTGTGGTTCCGGTGCCGAGTGTTCCTCGCACAGCCACCGGAAAGCGCCTCGAGATCCCGCTCAAGCGCGTGGTGCAGGCCGCTCGAGTTGGTTTAACCGTGGATGCCACCGTCATGGACCGCGGTGTCTTGGTTCGGCCGGATGACGTCGACGAGATTGTCGCTCGCATCCTTGCGGTGTTGCCGGAGTAGACTCGTCTCGAAATACACGGGAGCCCGGTCAACCGGGCTGAGAGGAACGCTAGAGCGTTCGACCGTCAAACCTGATCTGGGTAATGCCAGCGCAGGGAGGACTCATCTCACATCCCGTGCCCTCGTTTCTCATGAAAGGGGCACGCAAGTGCACGCAACCGCATCATCCAACCGTTTCGCCTGGCGCCTGATTGACATCGTGGTCGCCGCTGTTATCGGAGTCGTCGCCGGAGTCATCTTCTTCGCTGGCGACCTGCTCTACGCACCGCTGAGCGCAATTCTTGGTGTTACCCCGGGTCTCGAAGGATTGACCGCTGGCTTCTGGCTTTTCGGGCCCGTTCTTGGTGGTCTGATTGTTCGCAAGCCAGGTGCCGCCATTTTTGTTTCGCTCGTCGGCGCCATCGTCGAGGTTGCACTTGGGTCGACCTGGGGAACCATGAACCTGTGGATCGGATTTATTCAGGGCCTCGGAGCCGAACTCGGCTTCGCGCTGTTCGCCTATGCCAGCTCGCGTTTGATTACGGCTCTTGTCGCGGGAGCATTCGCCGGTGTTGCCAACGCAGCGGTGTGCCTCGTCATCTACTACGCCGGCTCGACCTTCGCGGTTTACGCCATCTACACGGTGGCCGCTGTTGCATCGGGAATCGTGCTGGCGGGCCTTCTCGGCTGGCTCGTTGCGCGCGGCCTGGTCAAGACCGGCGCGGTTAACCGCTTCCCGATCGCACAGGGCTCCTAGGCTTCACCTCCTTCAATGTCAGTGGGTGGATCTACCGTCGTTGCTGACGGATGGGGGTGGCGCTTCGGCGCCAGTCCGTCATCCAGCGTCGACGGTGTTTCGTTCACCATCGACGAGGGGGAGCGCGTGCTCTTGCTCGGGCCGTCTGGTTCGGGCAAGAGCACGTTGCTTCGCGGCATCGCCGGACTCCTCGCCGACGACGAGGGTCAGACTCACGGTCGACTCACCGTTGATGGTGTTGATGCTCGCTCTCAGGTGACTCCCGTGGGCTTCGTGCTGCAAGACCCCGACACGCAAGCTGTCTTGCACCGCGTCGGCGACGACGTTGCCTTTGGGTGCGAAAACCTCGGCGTGCCCGCAGATCAGATTTGGTCACGGGTCGATCGGGCGCTCGCACTCGTGGGTCTTGATCTGTCGCTCGAACACTCAACATCTGCACTCTCGGGCGGCCAGAAGCAGCGTTTGGCTCTTGCGGGTGCCCTCGCGATGCAGCCGCGGGTGCTCCTTCTCGACGAACCCACGGCAAATCTCGACCCTCAGGGCGCTCAGCTGGTGCGTGAGTCCGTTGGGAACGTGGCAGACCAAACGGGTGCCACGGTCATCCTGGTCGAGCATCGCCTTGATGTGTGGTGGGACTTCGCCTCGCGAGTGATCGTTCTTGATTCGTCGGGTCAGATACTTGCCGACGGCAGGCCCGATGTCGTGTTGCGTGATCAACGCGCTGCACTCGAGCGAGCTGGCATTTGGTTGCCCGACTTCCAGCCGAGCGTTTCTCCTCCATCAGTCGTGGGGGAGCTGTTGTTGAGTGCGCAGGGGCTCGAGATGGGGCGTCCGGGGAGTACGCCCCTCTACGTAAAGGTCAACCTTGCTGTTCACCAAGGTGAGTACATCGCGGTCACTGGCGCGAACGGAGTCGGCAAGTCGACACTGGCGTTCACCCTCGGCGGACTCATGGCACCCCACGGGGGATCGCTCACGGCACACCCGGCGCTAGCCACCGGAGCGCATCCGCAGCCGCATCGTTGGACATCGAAGCAACTTCACACGCGTATCGGGAGTGTGTTTCAGACGCCTGCTCATCAATTTGTTCGAGCAACCGTGCGTGGTGAACTCGAATTGAGCGCCCGCACTGCTCGCTTGCGGGGAGTTGGCCTCAAGCAGGCCGTTGACCTCATGCTCGAGCGGATGGGGCTAGCCCGTCACGCTGACGTTCACCCGTTCGCGCTCTCGGTCGGGCAGCAGCGTCGCCTTTCGGTGGCGACCGCGCTCGTCGCTCAACCCCGCCTGCTCGTTCTGGATGAGCCGACGTTTGGGCAAGACGCCAACACATGGCGTGAACTTGTCACCCTCATGTCTGAGTTGGCGCAGCAAGGACGATCGATTGTCGCTATGACGCACGACCCGTTCCTGGTGCAAGCCGCCTCAAGGAACCTCACTCTCGGGCCAGATTTGGCGACAGCAGGTGACAAATGAACCCTCTCGCAAAGTTTGTTGCCGCCAGCGTGGTTGGTCTCGCTTTGCTGCTCACACTCAGTCCGCTTGCCGCCGGCTTCGTTCTCGTGGTCGACCTCATCGCGCTAGCGTTTGCGCGAATACCTCGTCGACGAGCGATCACGTTGCTTGCTCCGTTACTAGCGGTCGCTCTCATCTCGAGCGCATCCACTCTCCTGTACGGACGACCCAGTGGCCACACCTACTGGTCGTGGGGTCTCGTGTGCATTTCAGACGGTTCAATTCACCTGGCCTTGGTGATTGGCCTGCGCATCTTGGCGATTGGTATTCCGGCCGTCATGCTCGCATCTTCGATCGACCCCACCGATCTTGCTGATTCGCTGACGCAATTGTGGCGCGCACCACGCAGGTTCGTGCTCGGCACCCTCGCAGCATTCCGTCTCGTCGGGCTTCTGGCTGACGATTGGCGCACCCTGGGGATGGCACGTCGTGCTCGCGGACTTGGCTCGGGCAGGGGGCCGATTGCAGCTGTGGCCCGCACGTTCAGTGAGGGCTTTGCCCTGCTCGTGCTCTCGATTCGTCGGGCGACAACCCTGGCTCTGGCCATGGAAGCCCGTGGGGTCAATTTGCCCACGAGACAACGCCCCGCCACGGTGGCCCGAGTTGCAGTCTGGAGACCGCGAGACGGGATGCTCGTCGCCGGCTCGATCCTGGTGGCAGGCGTTGCCCTGGCGATTGCTTTCTTCGAAGGTGGTGGCTGGTTTGCATAACGACGTTCTGAGCGCCCTCGCGCTCGAAGCAGATCAGCCGCCGGTGACGGTCCTTATCGATGGCCCAAGCGGCGCCGGCAAGACTCACCTCGCCGACTCCCTGGAGGTCCACTGGCCCGCCGGGCGCAGCGTGGTCATCCTGCACCTCGATGATGTCTATCCCGGCTGGCAGGGGCTTCAGGCCGCATCGGGCCAGGTCGCGAATGCGTTCGCCCCGGCTCGTGCTGCTGCAGAGGCCGTCACCTACTCGCGCTGGGATTGGACTGCGGGTGTCTTTGCCGAGCAACACACCATCCCCGCCGAATCCGACCTGATCATCGAAGGGTGCGGCGCCATCACGGCTGCATCGGCGAACCTCGCATCCCTGTCAGTGTGGGTGGATGAGGCCGACGAGATTCGTCGTGTGCAAGCGTTGAGTCGTGGGGGAGAGGACTTTGAGCGGCACTGGGATGAGTGGGAAGAACAGTTTGCCGCCTTTGTTCTCAGGGAGAACCCTCAGGCGCACGCGTCCATGACTGTCGGTCGAAAGCGGTAGCCTAGAACCATGTCTGAACAGCACGATGTCTACTTCACCGCCGAATTTATCGATGGCCCTCGCGCCGGAGAAGCCGAAGAGCGGGTTCTTATTCACGGCAAGCACGACGAGAAACTGAACGTTGTCTCGCTCGTTGATGGGCTCGAGTCGATCTTCCGCTACACGCAGGTCGATGCACGCGAGGTACAGGGCAAGCTTCACGTGCGCTATTCGTTCAACGAGGGCGCCAGCGACCCATTCGTTTCTGAAGACGAAAACGAGTAGTCAGTCCCAGCCGCAAACTTAAACAAAAGAACAGCCCCGCATTCGCGGGGCTGTTCTTTTGTTTGGGGTGAGTAACGGGGCTTGAACCCGCGACCTCCTGAACCACAATCAGGCGCTCTACCAACTGAGCTATACCCACCATGTTTGTCAGTCGAAAACCAACTGAACAAGTCTATTACACGACAGAGGAGACGCGTTCAGCGGCGGCAACCGCCTCATCGGTGGTCGGGCCGGGCGAGGGCACCATGATGGCCTCGCGGTAGTAGGCCAGCTCGCGAATGGATTCGCGAATGTCGGCCAGGGCTCGGTGATCTCCGGTTTTTGCTGGCGCATTGAAATACGCCCGCGGATACCAGCGGCGAGCGAGCTCCTTGATCGACGACACATCCACGTTTCGGTAGTGCAGGTAGTCGTCGAGCCGGGGCATGTAGCGGTGCAGGAACGCCCGGTCGGTGCCGATGGAGTTTCCGGCCAGGGGAGGGTTCTGTCCCTCGGGAACAAGACCCTGGATGTACTCGAGCACCTTGATCTCGGCCTCGCCGACACTCACCCCACCATCAATCTCGGTGATGAGCCCAGACTTCGTGTGCATGTCAGTGACAAAGTCGCCCATGTTGTCGAGCGCGGACTGGTTTGGCTTAACCACGAGCGAGAAGCCGTCGTGGACGGGCTGAAGTTCGGAATCGGTGACGATGACGGCAATTTCAACGATTTCGTCGATTTCGAGGTCGAGTCCGGTCATTTCACAGTCGATCCAGACCAGACGGTCACTACTTGCAGCCATGTCACAAGTCTAGTTACCCCCGACGACGGTCAGATCTGTGATGGCGTGCAGCTGGCGTTCGGGCCGCACTCAGGAATCCTGGGATGACTCTTAGCCGAATGTTTACCCGCAAATGCCGGTAAACATTAAACCCCTTCTTTAGACTGAAAAGACTATGTTGAGGCACATTCCTGTCCACCAGTGGGCCCGCGCGCTCACCCTCATAGTCGTATCAACTTTGGCCATTTTGGTGGGCATTGTCGCTCCGGCGACCGTTGCTCCTTCAGCACCCGCCCAGGCGGTCACCTGGCCCGAGTTCCCCATCGACATGGGCAAGTGGAACGCGGGCAAGATCATCACCGATGAGTTGTTCTTCGACCCGAACGCCATGAGTCCAGCCGGTGTGCAGACCTTCCTCAATGAGAAAGTCCCCACGTGTCGAGCCGGCTACACCTGCCTCAAGTCCTACACGACCTCATCTACTTCGAAAGCGGCCAACCCGATGTGCAAGGCCTACACGGGGAT
>CAZPVE010000013.1:0-12923 GCA_964589925.1 uncultured Aurantimicrobium sp.
GCGCTGGCTCGAAGCCGACTACAAGATCGGCGGCAAGATTCTGACCGTGGTCAGCACCTATGTTCACTCGGGCGAGGTTGACACCCCCAAGCAGGTGGAAAAGTACAAGTTTCTTGACGGCATGATCGAGCGCATGCCTGAGATCGCCCAGCACACCGACTACGCCCTCGTCGTGGGCGACCTGAATGTGGGCCACCGCGAGCTCGACATCAAGAATTGGAAGGGCAACCTCAAGAACGCTGGTTTTCTGCCCCAGGAGCGCGCCTACTTTGATCGGTTCATGGGCGCTGCCGGCGAGACCCTAGAACTGGCCGACGGAACCACCGGAACCGGTCTCGGCTGGGTCGACGTGGGGCGCCAGGCAGCGGGTGAGGTTGCCGGCCCCTTCACCTGGTGGTCGTTCCGTGGGCAGGCCTTCGACACGGATGCCGGCTGGCGCATCGACTACCACCTCGCGACCCCCAAACTGGCGGCTCTCGCCTCGGGCTACACGGTCGATCGAGCCGACTCCTATGACACTCGCTGGAGCGACCACGCGCCCGTAGTCGTCGACTACGCGCTCTAAACTTGAGGCATGTCTAAGCCCATCATTCTCTCCGGCATGCAGCCGTCGAGTGACTCGCTTCACCTCGGCAACTACATCGGAGCGTTGAGCAACTGGGTGGGCATGCAAGACGAATTCGACGCTTTCTTTTGCGTTGTTGACCTGCACGCGATCACCGTTCCGCAGGACCCCACCGAACTTCGCGAGCGCACGCGTTCGACCGCCGCTCAGTACATCGCGGCTGGCATCGACCCGGCCAAGAGCACCCTTTTTATTCAGTCGCACGTTCCTGCCCACGCCCAGCTGATGTGGGTGCTGTCGACCATCACCGGTTTCGGTGAGGCGAGCCGCATGACCCAGTTCAAAGACAAGTCCTCTAAGCAGGGCACGGATGCCGCCAGCGTCGGCCTGTTTACTTACCCGATTCTGATGGCAGCGGACATCCTGGCTTACCAGGCGAATGTGGTTCCGGTTGGCGAAGACCAGCGTCAGCACCTCGAACTCACCCGCGACCTCGCCCTGCGTTTCAACTCGCGTTTTGGTGACACTTTCACGGTGCCGGAGGGCTACATCCTCAAAGAGACCGCCAAGATCTTCGACCTGCAGAACCCGACCGCCAAGATGTCGAAGTCAGCGGAGACTGAGGCCGGCCTGCTCAAGATTCTTGATGACCCCGCGGTCACTGCCAAAAAGGTGATGCGTGCTGTCACGGATGCCGACGGCGAGATTCGCTTTGACCGCGAAGCCAAGCCCGGTGTGGCCAACCTGCTGACCATCTATTCGGTGCTCGCTGGGCGAAGCGTTGACGATGTCGTGAACGAGTACTCCGGTCGCGGATACGGCGACCTCAAGAAGGGCCTGGCGGAGGTGGTCACCGAGAGCTTCGCCCCGATTCGCGAGCGCACGCAAGAACTTCTGGCTGACCCAGCCGAGCTCGACCGCATTCTGGCCAAGGCTGCCGACCGCGCATCCGAGGTTGCCGACGCAACCCTGGCGAAGGTCTACGAGCGCGTCGGCTTCTTGACTCGCTAACGCGCGCGCCGGCACCCTTCGGCCTCAAGGCGCCACCGAGCCCCAGCGTCCGCTGAGCGGATTCCCAGCCTTCTCGCTAGGTGTTTGCCCCTGCCGGGCATAGTCTTGCCGGATTACCAAATATGGCCCAAAGGGGGCACTGTGTCAGCACCAGAAAAGTCCACACATTCAGGCGACGAAAAAAACGCTGACGCTCAACTTCGGTGGAATCGAATCCGTTCGTGGATTGCCATTGCCCTCGCTGTGGTTGCTGTCATCCTGGCCCTGACGCTTCGCGGGTGCTCGACCACCCAGACCGGGCCCGCCGCGGGCTCGTATTGCCGGATAACGCCAACACCTGCCCCGACCTGTGTTGCCGGCCTGAGCGCCTATGAGCTGTGGCTCAAGGTCGGGAACAAGGGAACCGAAAAAGAATTCCTCGCCTCTCTCGTGGGCAAGCCGGGCAAGGACGGCTACGTCGGATCCAACGGGTACACCGGCCCCCAAGGAGCTCCCGGAGCAACCGGAGCTGCGGGAACCCCCGGACAGAGTGCCTACCAACTGTGGCTGGATGCCGGGCACACCGGCACCCCCGACCAGTTCCTTGACTTCTTGAAGGGCGCGGCCGGAACGAACGGCCTCGCCGGTTTGAGTGCCTATGAACTGTGGACGTCTGTGGGCAATACAGGCACGGAGGCAGCCTTCCTCGCTTCGCTCGTTGGTGCACCCGGAACTCCTGGTCCCTCAGGTGCAGCGGGCTCACCAGGTGGTTCCGGAGCGCCCGGAGCTTCCGGTGCGCCAGGAGCCTCCGGCGCACCAGGCGCACGTGGATCCGCAGGTCCCTCAGGAGCTGCGGGACCCACGGGCGCAGCGGGAACCCCAGGACTCAGCGCCTACCAAGTGTGGGTCGCCAACGGGCACCCCACCGGCACGGTAGATGACTTCCTTGCCTCCCTCGTCGGAGCAACCGGCCCTCAAGGCTCCCCCGGCCCGGCCGGACAGAGCGGACTCGGCTACTCAGGCTCCTTCTGGAGCACCGACGACCAAAGTGCACCCACTCCTAACACAATCCAGCCGATGACGCTCAACCAGTTCGATTGGCAAAACGGGGTCACGCTCGAATCCGGATCGCATCTCAAGATTGCGCACGCCGGAAAGTACAACATTGCGTTCTCGGCCCAGCTTCACCAGACAAACGCATCCGGCATCGTGAACATTTGGTTGGCCAAGAACGGCGTGGCGATGCCAGACACCAACACCCACGTCGCAATCACCTCGAATAATCCCTACTACGTGGCGGCATGGAACTTCTTTGTCGACGCCAGTGCAGGTGATTACTACGAGCTCATGTGGTCGTCAGATGACAATCACACCGTCATCGAGTACGACCCCGCCATCACTACGCCTGCGGGTGTGCACCCGGCTGTGCCATCGTTGATCTTGACCGTCAACCAGGTCGGTTAACACTCAAGGAGAGCCGCGTGCATCGACCCGAAAAAACCCTCCAGTTTCTGGGCGGAACCGGAACAGTCACCGGCAGCAAGTACCTGATTGAATTTCAGGGCAAGCGCATCCTCGTTGATTGCGGCCTTTTTCAGGGATATAAGGAACTGCGCTTGCGGAACCGGGAACCTTTTCCGGTGCCGGCTGACACCATCGATACCGTGCTCATCACCCACGCACACCTCGATCACTCGGGGTACGTTCCTGCGCTCGTCAAGGCAGGCTTTCGCGGTGACATCGTGATGTCAGAGGGCACGGCTCAGCTGTGCTCAATTCTGTGGCCAGACAGTGCCCACCTTCTTGAAGAAGAGGCAGAGCGAGCCAACCGCAAGAAGTACACCAAGCACTCTCCGGCCAAGGCCATCTACACGATTGATGACGTGAACCAAGCCCTCGGCCAGATCCGCACCGCTCGATTCAACGACGTGTTGAACATCGCTCCCGACATCACTGCCCAGTTCACGCACGCCGGCCACATTCTCGGAGCATCACAATTGCAACTGAACGTGGGCGGAACGCGCATCCACTTCACCGGCGACCTCGGCCGGGCACACGATCCGCTCATGAAACCGCCGGCGCCTTTCGGCGGCAGCGACGTGCTGATCACCGAGTCGACCTACGGCAACCGCGAGCACCCCAACATCGATCCCGAGGCGGAACTCACCGCCGCCCTCAAGCCCGTTCTCGAGCGCGGCGGCACGGTCGTCATTCCGTCGTTTGCCGTCGGGCGCACGCAGGCCCTTATGTTGCACATCTGGCGCCTCATGAACAGCGGCGCTATTCCGACCGCGCCGATCTTCGTCAACAGCCCGATGGCGCAGAGCGCCACGCAGATGTATCACCAGCACCAAGAGGAGCACTCTATCCCGACGGAGGAGTTCCAGGCGATGTATGACGTCGCTCACATGGTGCGCACGGTCGATGAATCGAAGGCATTGAATGAGCGCACAGACCGAAAGGTGATCATCGCCGCGAGCGGCATGATGACCGGAGGTCGCGTGCTGCACCACGTTGTGGCATTCGGCCAGGACCCCAAGAACGCGATTGTGATCTCGGGCTATCAGGCTGGTGGCACCCGGGGCCGCCTCCTCGCCGAGGGCGCCAAGACGCTGCGTATTTTTGGGGCGGATGTGCCGATTAGGGCCGAGGTTGTGCAGCTAGAAAGCATGTCTGGGCACGCTGATGCCAACGAGATTTTGACCTGGATGCGCACGGCCCCGGTTGCACCCCGCATGACCTACGTCACCCACGGTGAACCTGATGCGAGCGACCGGATGCGTTACCGAATCGCCAACGAGCTCGGCTGGCAAGCCCGAGCTCCCCACGATCACGAGACCATCGACCTCGACAATCCCCGCTAAGCAGGGAGAGCTCAATCTAACGACGCAACCACTCTTTGCGCTCGGGCTCGTCGAACTTTTCGATCGCATAGCGCAGGGCGGTTCGCGGCATCTGGCGGATGTGCTCGCCGAGGTAGGAGCGCAAGAGGTCGGCGTCTCGCTTGCCGACCTCGCGGAGCATCCAGCCGACTGCTTTGTGCATGAGATCCTGCTTGTCCCCCAGGAGGCTCGTGGAGACCGTAAGGCACTCCTCGAACCGGCCGGCCCGAATGAAGGCGAAGGTCAGCAGCACGGCCAGGCGACGCTCCCACATGCTCTCGGCGGCAGCCAGGGGCATCAAAAACTCGAGGGGGCGCGGGTCGTCAAGCAGGTGAACTCCGAGGTGTGGCGCACTGACGTCGATGAGGTCCCAGTTGTTGATGTTTCCGGCCTGCACCTGACCCACGAAATAGGCGAACAGCTCCGACCGACGGGCACTGTCGCGACTCCGGTCGAACTGGGTGGTCAGAATCACCACGCCGGCCAGGCGCACCTCGTGCAGCGGTGACTCCAGCAGTTCGTCAATGTCGGCCAGGGGAAGGTCACGGTATCGCTTGGCTACTTCGCGCGTTTCGGGCACCGGCAATCCCAGGAAAACGTCGCCCTCCCCGTATTGCCCCGGGCCCGTCTTGAAGAAGCGGGCGGAGTGCTCGGCCCGACTGGGATCGGCACGCTCCTCGAGCGCTGCAACGACGGCCTGGGCATCCATGCCCCCATTATCGCCGACAGGCAAAGTGAACTCTGGGCCGATTCTTTACGAATTCATACCCCTGCGAGTAGTGAGGGAATGGATGCGGGCGTAGACTCGTTGTTGTTAGAGCAACGCGCTCCGGGGTCAGTGTAAGTCTGAACCGGCGGTTATAGTCCGCGACCCTAGCGGTCTTCTTCGGGAGACCAACAGGTTGAGCTGGTGGAATTCCAGCACCGACGGTTAAAGTCCGGATGAGAGGTAGCGCGGGTTAGTGGGTCACGCAATTAACCAGCAGAGTTGTCGTTTCGATTTTTCGCAAACGGGATACCTCTGTCACCCCGGAGTTCCAGCTGAACCAGCCAGAACACAAGGGTAGAGATGAACGACAACATGATCTCGGTCTATGAGACCGTCATGCGTCGTGCCATCGCGCTCTCGGGCAATGGTCCTGCGCGGGGTGTAAACCCGCAGGTCGGCGCTGTCGCCCTCGACGCAGCTGGCAACATCTTGGCTGAGGGCTGGCACATGGGTGCCGGCACCCCGCACGCCGAGGTGGATGCCCTGAGCAAGCTTTCTCCCGATCAGATTCGTGGCGCCACCATGGTGGTCACCCTCGAGCCGTGCAACCACACCGGGCGCACGGGTCCCTGCGCTCAAGCACTCGTGGAGGCCGGCGTTGCCCGCGTGGTTTACGCAGTGAGCGACCCCGGACACGAATCCTCCGGCGGTGCCGATCGTCTTCGCGCTGCCGGCATCGAGGTCATTGCTGGCGTCTGCGCCGACGAAGTGGAGGCTCACCAGCACGCCTGGCTGACCGCTGCCCGCCTCGGCCGCCCCCATGTGACGGTCAAGTGGGCAGGCAGCCTCGACGGCCGCGCCGCTGCCGACGACGGAACCAGTCAGTGGATCACAGGGGACGCGTCACGCGAACTCGTTCACCAGCAGCGTTCGCGCGCCGACGCCATCATTGTGGGAACCGGCACCGTTCTTGCCGACAACCCAAGCCTGACCGCGCGCACAACTGTTGGCGAGCTCCACTCTGACCAGCCGGTGCCGGTTGTGATTGGTGAGCGTCCGATTCCCGGTGACTCACTCATCTACCAACACCCACACGCACCAATTGTTCCGGGCACGCGCGACATCGCGGCCGTTCTCGCCGAACTTCACGGTCGCGGCCTGCGCAGTGTGTATGTCGAGGGCGGCCCCACACTGGCGAGTGCCTTTATTGAGGCTGGCGTTGTCGACCGCTACTTCGTCTTCATTGCACCCACGGTTCTCGGCGGCAGCCGCCTCGCCCTCACCGACATCGGTGTGGGCAATCTGTCCGAGCGTGTCGACCTCGAATTCACCCGCATTGAGCAGCTCGGCACCGACCTGTTCATCGAAGCAACCCCCCGAAAGAAGGCCTAATGTTTACCGGTCTCATCGAAGAAGTCGGCGAAATCACTGCGGTGACGCCCACCGATAATTCCCTGCGTCTCACCGTCAAGGGCCCCAAGGTCGTTGCCGACGCCGGTCACGGTGACTCGATCTGCGTAAGCGGAGTCTGCCTGACCGTTATCGACAAGACGGCCGACTCATTCACCGCCGACGTCATGGGTCAGACTCTGGCCATGAGCACCCTTGACGGGGTCACCGCCGGCCGCAAGGTCAACCTCGAGCGCGCGGCCGAGCTCGGCAGCCGCCTCGGCGGTCACATCGTGCAGGGCCACGTGGACGGCACTGCCGAAGTGCTTGAGGTTCGTCCGAGTGGCGACTGGACGGTCATCCGTTTCGGTCTCGCCCGCGAACTGGCCCGTCTGCTGGTCGACAAGGGCTCCATCACCGTCGACGGCACCTCCCTCACCGTGAGCGACATCAGCGCTGTGGGCGATGCCCAGCAGTGGTTTGAGGTCTCGCTCATCCCAGAAACTCTCGTTGCCACCACCCTGGGGCAGCGAGCCATCGGCGACCGCGTCAACATCGAAACCGATATTGTCGCCCGCCACGTCGAGCGCATGCTCGCATTCCACACGGAAGGAGGCCGTTCATGAGCCTCACACCCATCCCCGAAGTCCTCGAAGCACTCCGCGCTGGTCGCATTGTGCTCGTTGCCGACGATGAAGGTCGCGAAAACGAAGGCGATGCCATCATGGCTGCCGAGTTCGCCACCAAAGAGACGATCGCCTGGATTGTCAAGCACTCGTCGGGCCTGCTGTGCGCCCCGATGTCGCGTGACATCGCCGACCGCCTCAACCTGCCCAACATGGTCGAGCGCAACCAAGACACCAAGAAGACCGCGTACACGGTCACGGTGGATGCTGCCCACGGCGTCACCACGGGCATCAGCGCCTCAGACCGTGCCTACACACTGCGCACCCTGGCCAACCCCGACGCGACCGCCCATGACCTCATTCGCCCCGGTCACATCCTGCCTCTGCGTGCCGTCGACGGCGGAGTCCTTGAGCGCGGCGGTCACACCGAAGCCGGAGTCGACCTCATGCGTCTCGCCGGTCTCAACCCGGTCGCCGTGATTGCAGAGATTGTTGCCGAAGACGGCGACATGATGCGCATGCCTGGCCTGATTGAGCTCGGCGAGCGCGACAACCTGCCTGTCACCACGGTTGCAGCTCTCATCGAGTACCTCAAGGCAAACCCGCTGCCCGAGCGCACCTCGAGTGCGCTCGACTCCCACCGGGTCGAATTCGAGGTGGAGACCAACGTGCCCACCGAGTTCGGTGAGCTGAAGATGCGCGGATACCGCGACCACACCACCGGCACCGATCACGTGGCCATCATTTCGGGCGACATCGGCACCCAGAGCGTGCTCGTGCGCGTGCACTCAGAATGCCTCACCGGCGAAGCCCTGGGCTCGCTCAAGTGTGAGTGCGGCCCGCAGCTCGACGAGGCTCTTCGCACGATCGTGCGCGAGGGCGGCGTCGTTCTGTACCTGCGCGGCCACGAAGGACGCGGAATCGGCCTAGTCAACAAGTTCAAGGCCTACAAGCTGCAAGAAGAAGGCCTCGACACCCTCGACGCCAACCTGGCGCTCGGCTTCCCCGCGGATGCCCGCGACTACGTGGCGGCAGCGCGCATCCTAGACGACCTCGGGGTCAAGTCGGTGCGCTTGTTGAGCAATAACCCGGAGAAGGCGCGCCAGCTCGAGCAGTACGGCATCCCGGTCACCGGGCTCGAGCCCCTGATCGTGGGCCTCGGCGAATTCAACACTGGCTACCTCAGCGTGAAGCGAGACCGCATGGGACACAAGATCCCCGGCGGCGTCCCCGTTCTCGAGGCCGTCAACACTCTCAAGAAAGCGAGCAACGCATGAGCGGGCACGGTTCCCCCACCGCCAACATCACCGTCGACGCAACCGGACTCAACGTCGTTATCGTTGCCGGCCAGTGGCACGAGGTCATCTCGGAGGGCATGATTGCGGGCGCCCAGCGGGTGCTCAACGCCACCGGGGCAACCCACTCGCTGATTCGTGTCGCCGGCTCGTTTGAGCTGCCCGTGGTCGCCAAGGCCGCACTCGAAAACGGAGCCGACGCCGTGGTGGCCCTCGGCGTAATCATTCGCGGTGGCACCCCGCACTTCGAGTTCGTTTCGGATGCTGCAACGCAGGGTCTGCTGCGCGTCGCGCTCGACACCGGCAAGCCCGTGGGCTTCGGCGTGCTCACCCTCGACGACGAGCAGCAGGGCCTCGACCGCGCAGGCCTGCCCGGGTCGAAAGAAGACAAGGGCGAGGAGGCAGCGACCGCTGCCATTCAGGCCGCTCTCACGATTCGCGAACTGAAGAAGGCGTAGGCTAAAAGCATGGCAATCGTCGCAACTATTCTCGTCATCCTTCACTTCATCGGCCTGTCGTACCTCTTGGGTTCGTTCCTGGTTGAAATCAAGGACGTTATTCGCGGTCAGGGTCGCGTTATGCGCGGCATGCTCGACGGCGCTCTCCTCCAGCTCATCACTGGTATCGCGCTTGTCGGTATTTACTCTGCCGGCCTCGTCGAGGGCGAAGAGGTCAACAACTCGAAGGTGGCCGTCAAGCTCTCGGTAGCGGTCGTGGTTTACGTGTTGGCTCTGGTATTCCGCAAGCGTGTACCGGCACCCTCATGGGCGCTCTGGGCTATCGGCGGGCTCACCCTCGCAAACGTCATCATTGCCGTTTCCTGGTAGCCACTGCCCATGAGCATGGGAATGGGGCGCGGACGCGCCTCACGCGGCACGCAGCAACAAGGCGGCAACAAGGCTAAATTCAGCCAGTTGATGCCCTACCTTCTTGAGCACAAGAAGGTGCTGTCATTCGTCATCGTTCTGAGCGTGCTCGGTGCTGCAGCTTCGCTGGCACAGCCGCTTCTGGTGAGCCAGGTCATCTCGCGCGTCGGCGCCGAGAAGGATCTCGGCATCATTTTGTACCTGCTCATCGGCCTGGTCGTTGCCTCCGCTCTGATCTCGGGATTCCAGCACTACCTGCTGCAACGCACCGGTGAAGGCGTGGTGCTGTCGTCACGACGCAAGCTGGTCAGTCGCATGTTGCACCTGCCCATTAGTGAGTTTGATACTCGTCGCACCGGTGACCTCGTTTCGCGCGTGGGTTCCGACACCACACTTCTTCGGGCCGTGCTCACGCAGGGTCTCGTCGAGGCCATTGGCGGCTCGCTCACGTTTATCGGTGCCATCATCGCGATGGCGATCATCGACCCGGTCCTGCTGGGGCTCACCGTGCTCGTCGTCTTCGTGGCCATCACGATCGTCACGATCCTGTCGCGTCGCATTCGCGTCGCCAGCCGCAAGGCTCAGGCCAAGGTTGGCGAACTTGCCGCGTCGGTGGAGCGAGCCATTAGCTCGGTTCGCACAGTTCGCGCATCCAACGCCACCGACCGCGAAATCGCCGAGGTCGAAGAAGAGGCCCGCGGGGCCTGGCGCATGGGCGTCAAGGTGGCCAAGATTTCGGCGCTGGTTGTGCCGGTCGCCGGTATCGCCATGCAGGTTGCGTTCTTGACTGTGCTCGGCGTCGGTGGATTCCGCGTCGCCTCCGGCGCCATCACCGTGGCATCGCTTGTGGCCTTCATTCTGTTCTTGTTCATGATGATCATGCCGCTGGGCCAGGCGTTCGGCGCAATCACGTCGGTGAACTCGGCTTTGGGTGCCCTCGGGCGCATCCAGGAAATCATCGCTCTGCCGAGCGAGGGCGAGAACGACCGCGAGATTATGCCGTTGAAGGGCAAGGGGGCCGTTGCCAAGCGTGCGCTCAAGAAGTCCGAGACGGCTCTTGAGTTCGACAACGTGGTGTTCTCCTATCCGCTGGCCAAGAAGCCCGTCGAAGAGGATGAGTCGACTAAAGACCCCTCGTCGAAAGAACTTGCCGCGGCCGCACCAGCCGAGGTCGTTGCTCCCGAGCCAGCTCCAATCATCCTGAACGGCGTCACGTTCACTGTAAAGCACGGCCAGCGCACGGCACTTGTCGGCCCCAGCGGCTCGGGCAAGTCGACCATGCTCAACCTCATCGAGCGCTTCTACGACCCCACTTCCGGCTTCATTCGCTTTGGTGGCGTCGACCTGCGCGCACTCGACCGCGCTGACCTGCGTCAGCAGATCGGCTACGTCGAGCAGGATGCCCCAGTTCTCGCTGGCAGCCTGCGTGACAACCTCCTGCTGAGCGCGCCCAACGCCAGCGACGCAAAGTGCATCGAGGTGCTGCACGACGTGAACCTCGGCGGCGTGCTTGATCGCAACCCGCTCGGCCTCGACGCCCAGGTCGGGGAAGACGGCATCATGCTCTCGGGTGGAGAGCGTCAGCGCCTTGCTATTGCACGTGCCCTGTTGGCCGCTCCCCCGATTCTTCTGCTCGATGAGTCAACCTCGAGCCTTGATGGTGCGAATGAGCAGCTCATGCGTGAGGCCATCGACAAGGTGGCCGTCGACCGCACCCTGCTGATCATCGCTCACCGTCTGTCAACGGTTGTCGACTGTGACCAAATCGTAGTGCTCGATAAGGGCAAGATTGTCGGCGTGGGAACGCACTCCGAGCTCGTCAAGAGCACGCCGCTCTACCGCAACCTGGCCAAGCACCAGCTGCTGGTTTAGCTAACGGTTGCCCGAACGCCGGGCGAAGCGCTGTTTAGGCGAAGGGGTTGGGAGTCATCGTGTACTTGGGCGACAGGTACTCGTGAATACCCTCGAAACCACCCTCACGACCCAGACCCGACATCTTGATGCCGCCGAACGGTGCTGAAGCGTTCGACATGACGCCAACGTTCAGGCCCATCATGCCGGCCTCGAGACGCTCAATCAGGCGCTGACCGCGCGCGAGGTCCTGAGTAAAGACATACGAAGCCAGGCCGTACTCGGTGTCGTTGGCGAGGCGAATGGCCTCGTCTTCGCTGGTAAACGTGATGATCGACAGCACCGGGCCGAAGATTTCATCGGTGAGGATGTCACTGCCAGGCTGAACGTTGGCCACGACGGTGGGCTCGTAGAACGAACCATCGCCCTCGAGTGCCTTTCCGCCGGTGGTCACGGTCGCACCGCGCTTCACGGCATCCGTCACGAGCTCGTCGCACTTGGCGACGGCACGGTCGTCAATCAGCGGTCCGATGGTGACACCGTCTTCGGTGCCGCGACCAATCTTCATGGCCTTGACCTTCTCGGTGACCTTGGCAGCGAACGCGTCGGCCACATCGGCGTGCACGATGAAGCGGTTTGCTCCGGTGCAGGCCTGGCCGATGTTGCGGAACTTGGCCGCCATCGCGCCTTCGACAGCCTTGTCGAGATCGGCATCCTCAAACACCACGAACGGGGCGTTGCCGCCGAGCTCCATGGAGGTGCGAAGAACGTTGTCAGCGGCCTGCTTCATGAGGGCGATGCCGACCGAGGTGGAACCGGTGAACGACAGCTTGCGCAAACGGGGGTCAGCGATGATCGGAGTCGAAAGAGCGGATGCGCTCGAGCTGGTCACCACATTGACCACACCTGCAGGCACGCCTACTTCTTCGAGAATCTTGACGAAGTAAAGGGTGGTCAGCGGGGTCAGGGTGGCGGGCTTGACCACAACGGTGCAGCCAGCAGCGATTGCCGGGCCTATCTTGCGGGTGGCCATGGCCAGCGGGAAGTTCCAGGGGGTGACCAGGTAGCAGGGGCCAACCGGCAGGTACGACACGATGGCGCGACCGCTGCCTTCAGGGTTGATGCCGTAACGGCCGGTGATGCGCACGGCCTCCTCCGAGAACCAACGCAGGAACTCGCTGCCGTAGTTGACCTCACCGAGGGCCTCGGCGAGCGGCTTGCCCATCTCGAGGGTCATCAGAAGGGCAAACTCATCCTTGAGTTCCTGAACGCGCTCGAAGGCCTTGCGCAGCAGCTCACCACGTACGCGAGGCGGCGTTGCTGCCCACTCGTCCTTGATGGCAACCGCGGCATCCAGGGCGCGAATACCATCTTCAGGTGACGCGTCAGCGATGTTCGCCAGAACCTTGCCCGTGGCGGGATCGTGAACCGGGATGGTCTTGCCGGTCGAACCGTCTTGCCACGCGCCGCCAATGTAGAGCTTGGTCGGGACCTTCGCGAGCAGTTCTGCTTCGGTGATGGGGGCCATGGGTTCTATCCTTCTGTTCCGAGCGTCAACGACGAGTCTGCAGCAACCTGCAGGAGCATCGCCGCAAAGTCTTTTCCTTCACCGACACCCGACTCAACGAGTCGATTTACTTCAGTCTCAGTTTGGCGGATGATGGGCATCGTAGAGCCGACCTCGTCGGCAAGAGAACGTGCCAAACGCAGGTCTTGGCGCTGCGCTTCGGGGCGGAAGGTCGGGGTCATG
>CAZPVE010000014.1:0-12713 GCA_964589925.1 uncultured Aurantimicrobium sp.
CCAGCAGGGTGCCGCCGGCGAGCGCGGCGATCACAACGACCGATCCAGGAATCGACACGGCCTTGTTCATCACGCGCGGGCTGATGACATAGGCCTCGATCTGCATGTAGATCAGGAAGTAAACCAAGACAACAATCGCGGTGGTGGGCCCGGCAAGAATGAGCTGGCTGAATGAAACGACCGCGCAAGAGATGACGGTTCCGATGAGGGGGATCAGCGCAAGCAGGAAGGCGACGAACGCCCACACCACGGGAGCGTTCCCGCCGATGATGGTGAGCAGCACGAAAACGAGGAATCCGTTGAGGGCAGCGAGCGCGATCTGACCGACGAGGTACTTTCCAACACCAGAGGTGATCTTTTCGGTGAGCTCGGCAAAGGTAACGCGCTTCGACTTGGGCACCAGGGCGTAGGCCGACTGCTTGATGACTTCGAGTGATGCGGTGAAGTAGATGGTCAAGATGATGACAATCAAGGTGCCACTGAGTCCGCTCGCGATGTCGATACCAACTTTGAGCGCGCCACCGGTGATCTTGGCGATGTTGGCCGGGTCGGTCAGGAACTTGACGAGAGAATCCAACATTTTGGTGAGGTCAACGGAGTTGCCGAAAGTGGTCTGTAGCCAGATCACCCAGGGCTCGTGGAGAAGCTGCTGCGCAACCTCGGGAAGGCTCTTGATGAACGCGACCGTCTGTTCGACCAGGGCGGGCACGATGGCAAGAATTGCTCCGCCGACGACGATGACGAAAAGCAAGATCACGGACGCAATCGCTGCCCACTGTGGAAAGCGGCGGCGCTCGAGAAACTTGACAGCGGGGTCAAGGCCGAGCGACAAGAAGAAGGCAACACCGATGTAGGTGAGGATGGTCGCCAGCGAGGTCACCATCGTCATCAAGAGCATGGCCAAACCCACGCCCAGGGCTCCGATTAGTCCTACTCGGAACGCGTTCTTGATTACCACTGTGTTCTCCTCCATGCGGCCGCGCGAAAGAGTGCATCCTCCGGCCTGCTTCGAGGGTACGGGCAGGGACCCCTGAGACCGGGGATGCGTCCGGGCGCGTCTCCGCGCCGAGCCCTAATGGGAGATGACGGGAACCGGTCGTATCGCGCGCATCGCCTGCATCAAAACCGGAACCTGGACGGCGAGCACGACGACCTCGCTCACGGCGACGGCCCACGCAACGCCCTCGAGGCCGGCTTCGAGCCCCATGACCAGGGTCAAAGGCAACCCGACGAGCGCGCCGACAACGGTGCTCGTGGCCACCGCACGCTCACGCCCGAGGGCAACCAAGGCCGCGAGACCGGTGACGGTGGAAATGAGAATGAGTGTTGAGGAGAGACCCATGGGAATGCTGAGCGAGAACGGAACGGCAATGTGACCTGAGGTCATGATGCGGGCAACCCACGGCATGATGGCGGCAATCAAAATGCCTGCGACGAGAGCAACTCCCGTGGCCAATAGGGTCGAGCGACGGATGCGCTCCTTGAGACCAACACGATCGGCAGCACTTGGCACATACCCCTGAATGACCTGGGTCAGCGGAGACATGCACATCAGAGCGAAGCGCTGGATTTTTTCCGCGGCCGCATAAATCGGAGTCATCGTCGGCAGAATCGCAGACACGATAATCAGCGGAGCATTGACATAGAGGGACGCAGTTCCCGCGGTAATGATCGAGGTGAACGAGTCACCGAGTCGGCTGAATCCTTCGCGAATCGAGAAGTTGTACCAACCCTCCGGGTAGCGAGCCGTGAGGTCGTTGGTCGTGAGCAGGATCGAGACGGCCACGGCGGCGAGCTGGATGATTCCGTAGACGAGCAGGGAGCGCGTTGTCACGAGGGCGCCGATGGCAATCAGTGCACCGATTGTGCGTGGGGCCGCATCCCAAGCGACGAGACGACCGGGTGCGGACTCACCGATGAAGAACCAGCCGGAACCCACCGCAACCGAGAGCGAGACGGCGCCAACCAGCAGGTAGGCAACGATGCCGGGCTGAATGCCAACCAACAGAATGACCGTGCCGACGTAGAGCGGGAGAGTAGAAACAAACAGGATGAGGCGCGAGATGAGGGAGTCACGCAGATATTGGCCGCGGTTTTCTTCGGCGAGACCGGCGACTTGAGCCGGGCCGATGATGCCCCAGCCGAAGCCCACGAGAACCGCATAGATCGCGCCGATGGCCTGGGCAACCGCCATGCGGCCCCAGGAATCCGGGCCGACGACCGAGATCACGACAACGGTGACGAGCAGACTCGTGAGTCCACCGAGAGCGATGTTGACCAGGTAGAGCCCAGTCTTGCTCAGGTAGGCGAACACGAGCGCTCTCAATCGGTAAGGGGTCTCTGCTGTCGAATATATAAGACGCCGTAGGCTGGGAGGATGAAGCTGAGCCCGCGCATCCTTGCTCTTGGCGTAGCCGGTGGGCTGGTCGCCACGGGGCTTTCCGCCTGTTACCAAATGGGTGACCTGAAAGACATCGCCGCCTGCCAGGCTTTCGCCGCTGCTCAGTCGGCCTACGACGCAGCCGCGAACGATGCGATTGCGCATCCCGACGACAAAGCCAAGCAAGCCCAGTGGCTCGGGGCCTGGGCTCTGTTGGGCCCGGGATTGACCGGGGCAGCTGGCCTGCCGACCGATACGAAGCTCAAGGCAGACCTCAACGAGTATGCCAAGGTGGTCACCGATGCCGGGCCGGGCGCTTCCCCGTCGACGCAACTCGAAATTTGGAACAAGGGCTACGCCAAGAAGATTGTCACTGTGTGCGCTGATCTCGCCGCCCCCGTCGACATCACTGAACTCAAACCTCAATAGGACTCTCACATCGTGCGTCGTCAACTCACCCTCTTCGCCCTCGCCGGCTTGTCCCTTGTGACCTTGGCGGGATGCGCTCCCGCAGCAGCGCCCAGCACCTCCCCCACGGCCGGCGGCCGTTGCGCGGGAGTGACCGTTATCGTCAGCTACGGCCTCCTCGGTGAGAACTCCGGCCCGGCCAACATCACCGCCTGTGCGCCCCTAGCCTCCGGAACCGAAACCGTAGCCGACGCCCTCGCGGCAGTGAAGGTGACAACCGAAGGCACGGCAAAGTATGGCGACCAAGTTGTGTGCCGCGTCAACGGCTTCCCGGCCGCCGACAAGCCTTTCACCGTCCCCGGCCACAACCCGTTCACCGAGAAGTGCTCGACGATGGCTCCCGAGTTTGCCTATTGGGCGCTGTGGATCCGCCCCGGCCAGGGCAAATGGGATTACGCCACAGAAGGCGCATCCACGCAGAAAGTCGCCGTGGGTGACTCGATTGGCCTCGTGTTTACAACCGGCGGCGCCACCCCGACTCCCAAGAGCTAGCGGCCTATGAATTACCGTTCGCACTCACGCTGGGCTCCGCTTCGCGGCGCGATGTGGTTTGCGCTCGGATTCATCGCGTTGCGCGTGGCCTACCGCGTCGTCTTCTTGGGGGCTTCGGGCTCAGGTACGGTTCTGTGGGCGGGGCGACCCATTCACCTCGATGGTCCGTTCCGGATGATCTCCCTCTTCGGACCCGTGACCGTGGGCGGGCTGTGGTCAGCCATGCTGGATGCGCTGCCCTTCGCCCTAGGAATCCTGGCCTGCGGCCTCCTGTTTTCCCTGCTCGACGTTCGACGCTTTCTCGGGCTGGCGGCGCGAGCACGCATCGGCAGGGGCGTGCTGACGGCGCTTGCCATTGGCATCAGCACCTATCCGTCTCTGGTCGTGACGTGGCGGTCAGTGCGACAGATGCACCGACTGCGTCGTGAGCGCGGGGGGCTCTCGGTGCTCGGCCCGCTTTTTGAGCGCACCCTGGAGAGAGCGAACACTCTGGGGGCCAGCATGGAGGTGCGCGGTTTTGGGCGCGCCCGCACGACACCCGAACTCGACTGTGCCACCCCGCTCACCGCATGCGAAGTCAGTCTCAGGCGAGGAGACAGGGTGCTTCTTGCACCCACGGATTTCGCGTTTGACCTGGGAAATCTTGTTCTGCTCACCGGAGCTACGGGCTCGGGCAAGACGAGCCTCTTGCGTTCGATTGTGGGACTCGACCCGACGGTGCTCTCGGGCTCGCTCGTGATCGGTGGGGTTGATCGCCTCACCACGTCTATAGCTTCGACGTCCGGATTCGTTGGGTATGTTCCCCAGAACGTGCGTGACGCCTTCGTCGCAGCCACGGTTCGAGAAGAATTAGCCTTTGGGCTGGTCAGCGCCGGTTTTGCGAATGGTGCCATCGATGCCCGATTGTCAGAGGTTATTCCTGTCCTCGGGTTAGAGGGCCTGCTCGACCGGCACGTTGAGGAGCTTTCGGCCGGCGAGGCTGTGATTGTTGCATTGGGGGCTGCACTGGCCACCCGCCCGACACTCCTCCTGCTCGACGAACCGTTCGCCGACCTCGATGCCGGCCAGGCCCGGCGCGTAGCCGAGCTGCTGCAGAGGCTAGCCATAACCACGCAGATGTGTATCGTCGTCGCGGAGCACCGCATCAACCTGGTTGCACCCTTCGCTTCGCGCAGGCTGCACCTCGAAGGCGCGGCTTTGGTGGAGACGGCACTCACTCTCACCAGCGGCGTAGGGAGCGCCCCAGCCCCGGTCTCCTCAGACGGTGGAGCCATCACAGCCATCGTGAGTCCGAACGGCTCAGGCAAGACAACCGCCCTCATTGCGCGCGCGCAAGCCGCTCCTGGAACCGTCGCGCTGGTTCCCGAGGTGCTCGGTGACTTCTTCGTGCGCGATTCCGTGGATGCCGAATGTCGTCGATCCGATCACACGGCGGGCGTCGAGGCGGGAACAACAAAAGGCCTGTTCAGAAGCCTTATTGGAGCCTCCATTGACGACCTTTCCGGGCGACACCCGCGCGATCTCTCCCACGGTCAGCAGCTGGCTCTTGCCATCTCCGTGCAAATGGCTGGCGGGGCATCCGAGCTCCTTATCGATGAGCCCACCCGAGGGCTGGACTCACATATTCGCCACGAGTTGGCGTCTTTGCTAGGCACAGTGAGCCAGACCGCGCGAGTCACCGTCGCCACACACGACTCCGATTTCGTGCACCTGCTCAGGGCTCGCGTCGAGGCGGTGCCGGTATGAGCGCGACCCTGACTCGTTCCCCGAGAAGCACGCGAGAACACGCGCGCCGCCGGCATTTCCTGGCCATCCTGGCAGCCAGCGCCCTGGCGCTGTGCGCATTTGCCTGGCCGTTCGTGGTTCCCGCCCTGCCCCAGGCATCCCAGGCAGCTGCACCCTATATCGCGCTCGCCCTTGTGCCAGCCCTTGTGGTTCTGGTTTCACTCCTTATGGACGGATCACTTCGCAGCTCGCGACGAATCGCCCTTCTCGGGGTGCTCGCGGCCGTCGGGTCGATCGTGCGCATCGCCACAGTGGGCATTGCCGGGGTTGAAACGATCTTCATTGTGTTGATTTTGGCCGGACGGGCGTTTGGGGCGCGCTTTGGCTTTCTCCTGGGGCTCATCACCATCGGGGTTTCGTCACTGATTATGGGTTCGATCGGCCCGTGGACCCCTTTCCAAATGTTTGCCGCCGCGTGGGTGGGCGCCGGGGCAGGGCTCTTGCCCGCCAAGAGCCTGCGGGGATGGCGCGAAATCGTGCTTCTCGCCGGCTACGGCCTGATCGCCGCCTATCTGTTCGGGGTGCTCATGAACCTCTGGTTCTGGCCCTTTGCGGTGGGCGGGGGAACATCCATTTCGTACGACCCGAGTGCCGCATCCGGCGACAACCTCGCCCGGTTCGGGCTCTACACGCTCATCACGTCGACGCTCACGTGGGATACCGTGCGTGCGCTCACCACGGTGGTGGGAATCAGTGTGATTGGGCGTTACGTGCTGGCCGCCTTGCGCCGCTCGAATTAAAGCGCGACCAGGTCTTTTTCTATGGATGCCCGCCTCAGGCGGTCGGCCTCCATCACGTCGCGCGTGAGAATGTCCACTCGTGCCCCCAGGAGGTCTTCAATCTCGGCGGCCAGGTCAACGATGTCAAAGTGGCTGACCGGGCGCGCTGCCTGAATCAGTAGGTCGACGTTGCTACCGAGAGTCTGCTCGCCGCGGGCAACCGAACCAAACACCCAGATGCCCGTAATTCCAAGCGGTTCGGCAAGTTTCTTGATCATGGATGCCTTGAGCTGGAGTTCAGACATGCTGACCGGGCGGTCGACCGGAACCAGACCGGCGATGAACTGCTCGTAGCTGACGAGAACAGCCTCGGGCTTGCGATGACTGCCGAGCACGATGGGGGCCGCGTTGGGGTCCAGGCGAAAGCGTCGCAGGGTCTTCGAGAGGTCTTTTCGGGCGTCAGCGACGCTCACGATCTCCCGTCTTGTCATCCCTGCCATGCCCTAATCGTAATTTATGTACAGAAATATGTACATATTTGCGAAATGCGCGTGTTGAAAGGAGCCCGACGGGAGGCGTCAGGCCGGGCCGGCGTCAGGCTGGGCTGAGCGGCGGATTAGACCGAGAAGTACTTGGCTTCGGGGTGATGGAACACGATCGCGTCAGTCGACTGTTCCGGGTGTAGCTGCAGTTCTTCGCTGAGCACGATGCCGACGCGCTCCGGCTTGAGCAGCTCAACCACCTTGCGGCGATCTTCCATGTCGGGGCAGGCCGGGTAGCCCAGCGAGAATCGGGCTCCGCGGTATTCGAGTTTGAACATCCCGTCGAGCGTTCCGGGGTCTTCATCACTAAAACCGAGTTCGGCCCGGATGCGCGAGTGCCAGTATTCGGCGAGCGCTTCAGTCAGCTGCATGGCCAGGCCGTTGAGTTCCATGTAGTCGCGGTACTGGTTGGCGGCGAACATTCCCGCGGTAAAGGTGTCCACGGTGGCGCCCACGGTGACGAGTTGTAACGGAAGCACGTCGATGCGGCCGCTTTGCCGCGACTTGATGAAGTCAGACAGGCAGAGGTGCCGGTCGCGACGCTGGCGCGGGAAAGTAAAGCGCAGTCGGTCGCTGCCGACGGGGCCGCCCGATCCGCCGTCGGGCGCAAGAAGCCCCGGAAAGCCGAGCTTGCCCGCGCCGTCATCGCCGTGGTGCAGAACGATGGTGTCATCGCCCTCGCTTACCGCGGGGAAGTAGCCATAAATCACGGTGGGGTCGAACATTCCCTCGGCGAGGATGCGGTCCATCCAGTAGCGCAGTCGCGGCCGACCCTCAGTCTCGACGAGCTGCTCGTACGAGGCGCCGTCGTCACCACGACCCGGCTTGAGACCCCACTGCCCCATGAAGGTAGCGCGCTCATCCAGGAACGACGCGAAGTCGGCCAGCGGGATGCCCTTGACGATGCGCGTACCCCAGAACGGTGGCGCGGGCACAGCGTTGTCGGTGGCCACATCAGAGCGGCCGGGAATCTCGTCTTCGGGAGTTTCGATCAACAGGCCAGGGCGGTGGATGCGCTTCTTGAGCGCAGGCAAACCAACCGTTTCGGGTTCCGCACCGCGCGCAATCGCGACCAGGGGCTCCATCAGGGCGAGCCCTTCAAACGCGTCTTTGGCGTAGCGAACGGTTCCCTCGAACAGGTCGGCCAGGTCGTCTTCGACGAACGCGCGGGTGAGGGCGGCACCGCCAAGGATGACCGGCCATTTCTTGGCGAGCCCGCGAGCGTTGAGCTCGAGGAGGTTCTCTTTCATGACGACGGTCGACTTCACGAGCAGACCGCTCATGCCGATGACGTCGGCGTTGTGCGTTTCCGCCGCAGTGATGATGTCGTTGATCGACTGCTTAATTCCGATGTTGACGACGTCGTATCCGTTGTTGGTCAAAATGATGTCGACGAGGTTCTTGCCGATGTCGTGAACGTCCCCACGAACGGTAGCCAGCACGATCTTGCCCTTGCCCGCGGCCGTGCTCTTCTCCATGTACGGCTCAAGCAGCGCGACGGCTGCTTTCATGACCTCGGCGGACTGCAGCACGAACGGCAGCTGCATCTCACCCTTGCCGAAGCGGTCACCCACGACCTGCATGCCCGCGAGCAAGTGGTCGTTGATGATGTCGAGCGCGGCCATGCCTTCTGTGCGCGCGGCGTCGAGGTCTTCTTCGAGGCCCTTAGCTTCGCCATCGATGATGCGGCGAGCCAGGCGCTCCCCCAGTGGCAAGGCGGCCAGCTCAGCAGCGCGCTGGTCTTTGAGGGCGGCCGAGTCGACCCCGGCAAAGAGATCGAGCATGGTCGAGAGCGGGTCGTAGGTGAGGTTGCCGTCAGCGTCGTATTCGCGGCGGTCCCAGACGAGGTCGAGGGCAACCTTGCGCTGCTCATCGGGCACACTCGCCAGCGGGATGATCTTGGCGGCGTCGACGATGGCCGAATCCAACCCCGCCTCGACGGCCTCGTGCAAGAACACCGAGTTGAGCACCACGCGCGCAGCGGGGTTCAGGCCGAATGACACATTGGAGACGCCCAGAGTGGTGTGAATGCCGGGGTACTTCGTGGTGATCTGGCGAATTGCCTCGATGGTTTCGATCGCATCTCGGCGGGTCTCTTCTTGACCGGTCGCAATCGGGAAGGTGAGGGCGTCGACGATGATGTCGGTGACGCGCATCCCCCACTCGTCAACGAGGGTGTCAACCAAGCGGCTGGCGATGCGCACCTTGCCCGCGGCGGTTCGGGCCTGGCCCTCTTCGTCGATGGTCAGCGCGATGACCGCGGCACCGTGCTCCTTGACCAAGGGCATGATGCGGCCGAAGCGAGAGTCGGGGCCGTCGCCGTCTTCGAAGTTCACCGAGTTGACCACAGGGCGGCCACCGATGAGCTCCATGCCCGCCTGAATAACCGCGGGTTCCGTCGAGTCGATCACCAGAGGGAGCGTGGATGCGCTGGCGAAACGTGACACGATCTCGCGAGCATCCTCGACGCCATCGCGCCCCACGTAATCCACACAGACGTCGAGCAGGTGAGCACCCGATCGAATCTGGTTCTTGGCGATGTCAACGCAGTCATCCCAGCGCTGTTCGAGCATGGCCTCGCGGAACGCCTTGGAGCCATTGGCGTTGGTACGCTCCCCGATCGCGAGGTACGCGTTGTCTTGGTTGAACGGAACGTGCTGGTAGAGGCTGGCAACGCCAGGGTCTTCTTCGATGGCTCGAGCCGGAGCAACGACACCGGCCAGACGATCGACCACGGCCTTCATATGGGCCGGGGTGGTGCCGCAGCATCCGCCGACGAGCGAGAGGCCAAACTCGCGAACGAACTGTTCGTGAGCGGTGGCCAGCTGCTCGGGCGTCAGGGGATAGCTCGCTCCGGTCGCAGTGAGAACGGGCAAGCCAGCGTTGGGCATACACATCACCGGCACGTGCGAATACTTCGAGAGGTAGCGCAGGTGCTCGCTCATCTCAGTCGGGCCGGTGGCACAGTTGAGGCCGATCATGTCGACACCCAGGGGTTCGAGTGCCGTCAGGGCCGCACCAATCTCACTGCCCATGAGCATGGTTCCGGTGAGCTCAACCGTGATCTCAACAAAGATGGGCAAACGGATGCCCGTGCGCTCGATCGCGAGCTTGCATCCGTTGATCGCCGCCTTGGTTTGAAGCAGATCTTGCGATGTCTCGATGAGAAAGGCATCGGTGCCGCCGTGGATGAGGCCAACCGCCTGCTCGGCGAAGGTTTCTTTGAGGTAGGCGTAGGTGGTGTGACCCAGGCTCGGCAGCTTGGTGCCCGGGCCCATCGAGCCGAGCACCCAGCGCATGCGGCCATCGCGGGCCTCGAACGCTTCGACCGCGTCGCGGGCCAGCTGCGAGCCAACGCGAGCGAGCTCCTCGATGCGGTCTTCGATGCCGTAGTCCGAAAGGTTCGACCAGTTCGCGCCGAAGGTGTTGGTCTCGATGGCATCGATGCCGGTCTCGAGGTAGTCGTTGTGAATCGTGGTGATGATGTCAGGGCGCGAGACATTCAGAATCTCGTTGCAGCCTTCGAGCTCTTGGTAATCGGCGAGCGTCGGGTTGAACGCCTGCAACTGCGTTCCCATGGCGCCGTCGCCGATGACCACGCGCGAGGCGAGCGCATCCATGAGCGCCTGCGAGCGCGCGGGGAAGGCAAGCGGCGCGTTCGTCATGTCTCCAGCTTAAGCGCGTTGACCCGCACACAGGGCGCGGGAGTAGTCTGCGCATATGGAAACAACCACACTCAAAGGCATCAGGCGAGCCACCGTCATCGTGATCATCGTGGCCTTCGCTGCGTCGGCCATCATCGGCATCTACGCGCTTCTCGCAGGTAATGTCGACGAGACCGTCGGAAAGGTGCTCGGGACAACGGCGGTTGTCGGCCTCGCGAGCGTAAGCATCCTGTGTCACTTGGCGATCGTCGGTCGCGCTATTCGCGTTATCGGCTTCGTGGGTATTGCCGCCAGCGTCGTTGCCTTTGCCACAGCAATGGTGATGATCTGGACCAACTGGGGTGAGAACTGGGATGCGCAGGGCCAGTGGGGCAAGGCCCTGCTGCTTTCTGGCCTGCTCGCAGGCTTCTTGGCCCAGGCCAATTTGTTGCTCTTGCTCTCAAGTCGCAAGAACCTGGTGATTCGCATCTCGTTGCGGGCAACTTTCGTCGCCATCGCGCTTGTCTACATCTGCGTCGCTTTGCTCACGCTCACCGACGGCCACATCGCCGACGGGTGGAACGAAGGCTTCGGTCGCATGGTCGGTGTCTTCGCCATTTTGGATGCGCTCGGCACGGTGCTCTCGCCGGTTCTCGGGCTCGTACTGAAGTCGCGCGAGTCCAAACCAGGCAACGAAACGACGCTCACAATCACCGTCTCCCAAGAGGCACTGGCTCGACTCCGCCACGCTGCCGATGAGGCTCAGGTCAGCGTCGAGACGCTCGCGGCCAACATCCTCGAAAAGGGCTAGGCCGATTCGGCGCCTGCGATTAGAGTCCGTTCGAGGCTGAGGTGAGCGCGGCAACCTCGTCGGCAGCGAGCTGCAGGTGAGCTCCCGCGATGAGGTCGGGTAGCTGGCTCAGCACGCGCGCGCTTGCAATCGGGGCATCCACGTGGGGGCGGGTCAGCAGCCACGCAAGAGAAACCGATGCCGAGCTGACTCCGTGGGCGCTGGCAATCTCCGCGACCAGCTCGAGCACCTTGCGGCTCTGCGCGTTGTCATAACTCGCGACCCCCTGGCGGCGCACCGCACCGGCCAAGTCGGCCTCGGTCTTGTACTTGCCGGTCAAGAAGCCCGAAGCGAGTGCCCAGTACGGTGCCACGCTCAAGCCGGTGTCAGCAACGGCGGCCGCCATGTCCGACTCGTACTCAGTGCGGAACACCAGGTTGTAGTGCGGCTGAAAAAGAATCGGGCGGGCAAAGTTGTTGGCATCGCAAGCAGCCACGAACTCTCGCAGGCGCTCCCCCGAATAGTTCGACAGGGCGATGTGACGAACCTTGCCCTCGACCACGAGCTTGTTGAACGCGGCAGCAGCCTCTTCAATCGGGGTCGACTCGTCATCGGCGTGTGCGTAGTACACGTCGATGTAATCGGTCTGCAGGCGACGCAGCGAATCCTCGGCCGCGGTGGCGATGGTCGCCGGGCTCAGTCCTTCGAGCGGCGCGAGCTTGCCCACCTTGGTGGCGATGACGACGGATGAGCGGTTGCCGCGGGAGCGCATCCAGTTGCCGAGGATGGTCTCTGACTCGCCGCCAACGTTGCCGGGGACCCAGCGGGCGTAGGCATCGGCCGTATCGACGAGATTGCCGCCTTCGGCGAGAAAACCATCGAGAACCTGTTCAGACTCAGCGGCCGAAGAGGTCCAGCCGAAGGTGTTGCCGCCCAGGGCCAGAGGAAAAACGCTGAGGTCGGAGCCGCCGAGAACTCGTGAAGGTGCAGTCATGCTTTCAGCCTAAGGCTGGCGTGTGCGGCTTCGCTCCCACAGGCGAGCGATTGCCACGAAGACGAACGAGCTCAGCAAGAAGAAGGCAGCGATGCCCACGATGTACTCGACGACCCCGAGCCAACCGGCGGGGCCGGTGGGGTCGAGGAAAGGGTAGGGCCACCAGCCGGTGAGCACACCGCGCACGAGCGAGAAAGCCACCCATGCCAGCGGATAAATAAGCACCCAGAAGGAAGCGCGCAGACGCAGGTTCACGCGGCCGGGTGCAAAAAGCCAATCAAGAACGAGCAAAATCGGCGCCCACACATGCAGCACTTCGTTTGGCCAGACGGGCCAGACATATCCCGGCTCTGGCGGCAGGTCACGCAAAAGCAGGTTGTAGACCACACAGGTGACCACGGCAAAGCCGACAATGCACACACGCACAATGGTGAACAATCGCGTATCGCGAGGAGTGGTGAAGGCCAACCAAGCTCCGACGCCGAGCACCACCACATCCATCAGTGAGGTCTGAATCGTGAAGTAGGCGAAGTACTCGCCCGGGTGAAAGACGTTGTGGGTCAGTCGATCGGTGATTTGGTAGACCACGCTGACCAAGACGACGAGGGCGAGCACGCCGCGTGAGACACCGATGAAGCGACGGTAATTGCTGGGAACGACACTGTTCATGGTGCAAGACTAGGCCTATGGATACGAACACGACAGCCTATGTGGCCTTTCTCCCCCTCATCATCATCCTCGGCCTCTGGTCGGCTGTCTGGAAGGGTTTCGCCCTCTACAAGGCTGGCGCAAACAAGAGTGTTCCCTGGTTCGTTGTGCTGTTCATTCTGAACACCCTCGGCATTCTCGAGATTCTCTACATCTTCGTGTTCAGCAAGAACTCGAAGTCACAACTCGAT
>CAZPVE010000015.1:0-12480 GCA_964589925.1 uncultured Aurantimicrobium sp.
GTGAGCTGCTCGCCCCGGAGGGTGGGGTCGACGCCCGCCGCGGTGAGCACAGCGGATGCCCGTTCCGAGCTGTCGAAGAGCGTGGAGAGGGCTTGGCGCAGCATCTTGCGACGCTGCCCGAAAGCGTTGTCGACGATCTCAAAGACTCGTTTACGCAGGGCCTCGTTCTCGGGTGTGCGGGCTGCACGACCGAGCTCCGCGGGCCATCGCTCGAAACCGATCAGCACGGAGTCGACGTTCGGAACGGGCCAGAAGACCTGACGACTCACAGTTCCGACAGTCTTCCACTGGCCGTACCACGCGGCCTTGACGCTCGGCGAGCCATATACCTTCGACCCGGGAGTGGCAGCGAGGCGATGCCCCACTTCGGCTTGAACCATGACCACGCCTGAACGCAGGGAGTCCACGTGCTCGAGCAGGTGTAGCAAAACAGGCACGGAGACGTTGTAGGGCAGGTTGGCAACGAGACGCACGGGCTCACCCGGGATGTCGGTGACGACCATGGCATCACCCTGAATCACCGTGAGCGGAGCGCCCGGGGCGAAGGCAGCGAACGTATTGGGCAGTTCGGCGGCCAGACGGTGATCGAGCTCAATGGCCACGATGCTCGCTCCGGCCTCGGCGAGTCCCAGGGTGAGGGAGCCCAAGCCTGGCCCCACTTCCAGCACGGTCTCCCCCGACTCAACCTTTGCGGTCGTCACGATTTTGCGGACCGTATTGGCGTCGATCACAAAGTTTTGACCGAGTTTCTTGGTTGGTGTGACGTCGAGGCGGGCAGCGAGAGAACGAATGTCGGCCGGCCCGAGCAGCGTCACCTCAGCCATTAGAACTCCGCCGAATCGGTGACGAGCCCGTCGGTCCACGAGCCATAAACGGTCTCCGTGTTGAGAGCCAGGTCGGCGCAGAGGTCACCAAGGTCGACAGCGAGGTGGCCTGCCATCGCCCGCACCGTGTGCGGAGTGAGGTACGAGGCGTTCGGTCGGCCACGGAACGGAACGGGCGTGAGGAACGGCGCATCCGTCTCGACGAGCACTCGATCGCGCGGCATAAACGCGAGGGCCTCACGCAGGTGGTCGTTCTTCTTAAAGGTGAACGTTCCCGAGAACGACAGGTACCAGCCGTGGTCGGCCGCAACCTTCGCCATCTCGAGATCGCCCGAGAAGCAGTGGAAAACGGTCTTTTCGGGGGCGCCCACTCGCAGCAGTGTGGCGATCACCTCGTCGTGAGCATCCCGATCGTGAATCTGCAGTGCGATGCCGTGCTTCTTTGCTATCTCGATGTGAGCCTCGAACGACTCGAACTGAGCCGCACGGCCATCTTCACCGGTTCGAAAGAAATCGAGACCCGTCTCACCCACGGCCCGCGTGCGCGGCCACGACGCGAGCTCATCGATGACGGCCAGCTGGTCGTGCAGTTCTCCGCGGGCAGCCACCTCAGGGGCGTCGTTTGGGTGCAAGGCAACAGCGGCCAGGATGCGCGGCTCGGCCGCCGCCATCTGAGCCGACCACTTCGAGGTGGCAAGGTCGGTGCCGACCTGAACAACACCGATCACCCCAACCTCGGCGGCCCGCTCCAACTGAACCCGGTAGTCGATGGGCTCATCGCCATCGGCAATCTCGAGGTGAGTGTGGTTGTCGTAGACGGCTACCGGGAGTGGCTCGGGCAGCGGCGGGTGGGAAAGGTCTTTGCGCGTGCCACCTTCTGAGGCGTCGCGTTGGCGGATATATGCCGAATCAGACATAGAAGCGCCCGCGCGCTATTCGGCGGTCTCGATGCGCGGGAATAGGGGCTCGAGCGCAGTCAGCGTGGTGCCAACCGGGAGCTGACCCCAGTCGCCTGCCGAGCGCACGGGTTGGGCAAGCAGAGCGCCCAGGGAAGCTTCGACACCTAGGGCCGTCCAGAGCTTCTCTGTAGCAATGGGCATAACTGGCGAGAGCAAAACCGCGAGCGCGCGCAATCCTTCGGTCACGGTGTAGAGCACAGTTGCCAGACGCGACTCGTTGGCCGGGTCTTTGGCGAGAGCCCAGGGCTCCTGCTCGGTGATGTAGCCGTTGAGCGCATCCACGATCGTCCACACCGAGGCAATTGCATCGTGAATCGCGAGGGCTTCGATGGCGGCATCTGCCTCGACCACAGCCGCCTTGACGACATCGATGATGGCCTTGTCGGCCGGGGTGTAGTCACCCGGCGCCGGAACCACGCCATCGAAATATTTGCCCACCATGGCCAGGGCACGCGAGGCAAGGTTGCCAAATCCGTTGGCCAACTCGGCCTGGTAGCGCGCCGACAAGTCTTCCCAGCTAAAAGAGCCGTCTTGCCCGAAGGTGATGGCGCTCATGAAGTAGTAGCGGAACGCATCAGAGCCGAACGTGTCTGTGATGTCACTCGGTGCGATACCGGTGAGCTTGGATTTCGACATCTTCTCGCCGCCGACCAGAAGCCAGCCGTGGCCGTAAACCTGATGAGGAACATCGATGCCTGCCGCCATCAGCATGGCTGGCCAAATCACCGCATGGAATCGCAGGATGTCTTTACCGACGATGTGGGTGCCGGGCCAGCGGCGAGCGAAGTTGGCGTCGTCTTGGCCGTAACCGGTCGCGGTGATGTAGTTCAGCAGAGCGTCGAACCACACGTAAACGACGTGGGAGTCATCCCACGGAAGCTTGATTCCCCAGTCGAAGGTCGAACGCGAGATCGAGAGGTCGGCCAAACCTTGCTTGACGAACTGAATGACCTCGTTGCGCGCAGACTCCGGCTGAACGAAATCAGGACGAGCTTCGTAGAGGTCGAGCAGACGCTGCTGGAAGTCGCTCATGCGGAAGAAGTAGTTCTTCTCGTGCAGAGTCTCGACCGGCTTTGAGTGAATCGCGCAGACCTGCTGGCCGTCGTATTCGCCCGTACCGCCCACCAAGTCACTCGGCTGCTTGTACTCCTCGCAGCCCACGCAGTAGGCACCCTCGTACTCACCGGTGTAGATGAAGCCCGCGTCGTAAAGCTCGGTCAAGAACTTCTGAACGTTCTCCTCGTGGCGGGGCTCCGTGGTACGAATGAAGTCGTCATTGTCGATGGTGATTGTGTCGAGCAAGGGCTTCCACGCCGACTCAACCAGGCGATCAGCCCACTCCTGGGGAGTCGCACCGTTTGCGGTCGCGGTGCGCAAAATCTTTTGGCCGTGTTCGTCGGTTCCGGTCAGAAGCCAGGTGTCGTCACCGGCCTGACGGTGCCAGCGCGCGAGAACATCCGCCGCCACCTCGGTGTACGCGTGACCGATGTGAGGCACATCGTTGACGTAGAAGATGGGCGTCGTGACATAGAAACTCTTGCCGGCAGCCATAGCTTCTAGTTTAGGTCGCCTTGAGACCGCATAAAGTCAGCGCTGCTGTGCCCCGGCTTCGATGCGGCCCACGATCTTTTTGCCCCACCGCTGCAGCGGAGCCTCAACCACCTTGCGTGCGATGAACGTGAGCAAGATGCAGAGGAAAGTGATGGTCGACGCCTGCGTGAGGAAGAACCAGATCCATTCCTCGTTGTACTTGCCTCCTACCGGGGTGCCGAGGATGACATTCCACGCTTGAATCATCGGCTGGTGGAAAACATAAATGCCAAATGAGTAGGCGCCCAGGAAAGCGAGGAACTTGCCCCAACGCCCCTGGGGGTTGGCCTCAAAGCGGGATATTTGCAAGATGAGCAAGGCGAATATCGGGGCCGCGTAGAGAGTGATCGCGTACCGATAACTATCCCAGTGGGTTTCCTTCTCAATGAAAGGCAGCATGGCGATGAGTGCGAGCGAAATAAGGAGCATCCACCACGTGCGGAAACGCGCGAGTTGACTGAGATGCTTGCGCAGCAGCAGCCCGATTCCAAAACCGAGGAGAGCTCGGCCAAGAGCCTCCCATCCTCGGATTGGGCCGCTTCCATCGATGAAGCTCTGGTCGTTGATCAACCCCCAGCCGAGCATCCCGTAGCCGACGACGATGAGTGCGACGATGCCGAGTGAATACTTCAGCCACGCCAGAGGGGCATACAGGAGATTGGCGAACCATTCTGCAGAGAGCGACCAGAGCGGAACATTCATTGCCATCGCCGGATAAACAAAGATTTGCAAGAGGAGGTACGCCGAGGCAAAGATGCCGAACTTGTGAAGCCCCGACATCCCACTGACGTAGCCGAAGGGCGGATCCCACTGATCGTGGGCGGTCAGAAAGTCATATTCCAGTTGAAGCAGGAAGGTGGCGAAGATGAGCGAGACGATGACCAAAGGCCAAAACCGAAAGACACGCTTGACGATGAAGGCCCCCGTCGAGCGAGCTAGGCCGGCTTCTCGGGACGGCATGCTCGGCCAGAGGACGAACCCGCTGAGAACAAAGAAGAAGTCGACAAAGAGATAGAGCGAGTCAAGCTGAGGAAAATCCGACGTTGGCCAGACCACGACATGGAACGACAGAACACCGATGGCGGCGAGACCGCGAAGACCATCTAGCGGAAGGAACCTGCCGGCCGGCTGAGCGATCTCAGAGCTAGCTGCGCGCGTCTTTGCTGCAGTTTTGACCACGATGACTTCCTCGTCTCACCTAGAAAAATCGCTGCCGCAAGACTAGCGAACCCCGCGCCGTAGACTTGAAGAACCAGCGGGAGTGGTGAAATGGCAGACACGCCAGATTTAGGTTCTGGTGCCGAGAGGCGTGAGGGTTCAAGTCCCTCCTTCCGCACGTGATTGTTGCAGCAGCATTCGATGTACAACTCACTGACTTTCTTGGTCACGTGGGTTCAATCGTGTTTTACCTCGCGGTCTGGGGACTCGTTTTCGCAGGCACCGGGCTGTTCGTCGGGGTATTTATTCCCTTCATCACCGGCGACTCGCTGCTGTTTGCAGCTGGCATCGTGGCGGCAACCGCGAGTGACCGAATAAACATTGTGGTGTTGGCACTCGGTGTGGGCATCGCAGCATTTGTTGGCGACCAGCTCGGCTTTATTTTGGGTCGGCATTTGGGCCGCCCGTATCTGGACAAAAAGACCGGCCCTCGAATGAAGAAACTTGTCATTCGCACCGAGGCCTTCTACAACAAGTACGGCTGGTGGTCTGTCGTGGTTGCCCGGTTCATTCCCTGGGCTCGTGTCTTTGTGCCGTGGATTGCCGGAATCGGCCGCATGGACTACTTCAAGTTCCTCACCAGCAACCTTGTGGGTGCCCTCGCATGGGGCGTGGGGCTCACCCTGGTTGGTTACTTCGCGGCTTCTATTCCTGGCGTCAAGGTAGCTGCGTACGTCATCGGGGGTGCGTTCATCTTGGCGTCGCTCATATTTGGGGTTCGCACCTGGATCATCGACCGCCGAGAGCGCGCCAGCGAATCTTCAGAGTAGCCACGCTACTGTTGAGGCATGTCTACTAGCCTCCTTGCCGGAGCCATTCCTGGCCTAGACGCCAACGGCCTCATCCAATCCTTTGGCCCCTACGCCCTTATCGGAGTAGCTCTTATCGTCTTTGCTGAGACGGGCTTGCTCATCGGCTTTTTGTTCCCAGGCGACACCCTTCTGATTCTGTCCGGCGTCTTGGCCATCGACACCTCTGCAGGAACGAATGCTTTTGGCACAAACGTGTGGGTCGTGGCCGTGGCCATCGGGCTGGCGGCATTCCTCGGCGGTGAGGTGGGGTACTGGATCGGTCACCACTTCGGTCCGCGTGTTTTCGAGCGCAAGGAAAGCGGCTTCTTCAGCAAGAAGAATGTCGACCGCACAAACGCGTTCTTCATCAAATTTGGCGGACTTGCCGTGATTTTTGCCCGCTTCGTTCCTGTCGTGCGCACATTCGCTCCCATCGCCGCAGGTGTTGGGCATATGCCCTGGAAGCGTTACACGCTCTACAACCTCATTGGCGCTCTCGTATGGGGGGTCGGCCTGACCCTTTTCGGTTACGGCATTGGGCACATCCCGGGGGTACCCGAATTCGTCGAGAAATACATCGACATCATCTTGATTGGTGTTGTGCTCGTCGTCCTCATCCCGACGATTTATCACTACGTGCGTTCAACGATGGCCGCGCGCCGCGCGAAGGCAAACAGGCACGGCTCAGACGAGCTTCCCAGCGATGCTGATGTCACCCTGCCCGCTGATGTCTTCGACCCGAAGCACCACGGCGAGCACAACCCGAAGGCCTAAGCGAAAGCCTCCGCTGGCAGGTCCTTTTCGTCGTTGACGATTCCCGCTACCAAGCGTTGTGCAACCGCGTCGGGGTCAAGCCCAGAGGGCATTGCTGGTGCAGTTCCCGCGAGGGGATGCAGCGATAGCTCGGTCAGTGTGTGGCCGGGACGGGCGTCGAACAAGCGGATGCCCGCGCGACGAAGCTCACGCGATGCGGCCTGAACATAGGCCTTCAACCCCGCTTTAGAGGCGCCATAGGCGGCCATCCCCATCGTCGGCAAGTCAGCGATGACGCCGCTCACGGTCAGGATGAACGGGTCGCGGCCAGCCGATGCGGAGGCTTGAAGCAGCGGCACGGCACTCGAAATGATCTCAACAACACTGTCGAGGTTCACCGCAGTGAGGGTGCGTGCCGTAGCCGAAGGGACATCCGCGGCGGAGCCGAAAGCGACGACGCCGTGGAGGAGGACTATTCCGTCGAGATTCCCTGTCGAGGCGGCGGCCTCGAGCAACGCCTGACCGGCACCGGGAATGGCCAAGTCGATCATGTAGCGCGGTGCGGTCGGTGCAATAGCGTTGAGGGCGCCTTCGTTGCGGCCAGCGAGGCTCACTGTCGCCCCCGCCGATTGAAGCTCCCGCACCACGCGCGATCCGAGCCCGCCTGTCGCTCCGGTAACCAGAATGTGCTTGCCAGCGAGGTCGGTCACGATGAGTCCTTAGGTTGAGAGGTGTTGAGCCACCAGAGCAAGGGCGCGGGCTCGGTGGCTGATCTCGTTCTTCGTCACCGGATCAAGTTCGGCGCTGGTCACACTGTATCCCTCGGGAACAAAGATCGGGTCATAACCAAACCCGTTCTCGCCCCGGGGTGCGGTGGTGAGCGTGCCCTGCCAGTGTGCCTCGAACGTGAACTCCTCGGACGGGACGCTGGTCGTAGCGGGAAACACCAAAGCGATGCAGCAGACGAAGGATGCTCCGCGCTCCCCTTCGGGAACATCCGCCAGCTGCTCGAGCACGAGGGCGAGGTTGCGCGCATCCGATTTGGGTTCGCCCGCCCATCGTGCCGAGAGGATTCCGGGAGCCCCCTGCAACGCGTCGACCGAAAGCCCCGAGTCGTCGGCGAGCGACGGCAGACCCGTGTGGGCAGCGGCAGCCCGTGCCTTGATGAGCGCATTCGCGGCGAAGGTGTCACCGTCTTCAACCGGCTCCGGTCCGTCGTAGCTGGTGAGTTCGAACCCGGGAACCGACTGCTCAAGAATCGAGCGAAACTCCTCAACCTTGTGCTGGTTGTGAGTCGCGAGCACGAATTGTGTCATTAGGAGCGACCGAGAACATCCCGCTGAATCTGGGCGAGCTCGTTGGTTCCGGCGACGGCGAGGTCGAGCAGCGAGCCAAGCTCGGTGCGATCAAACGGGGCTCCCTCGGCGGTGCCCTGCACCTCAACAAACAGCCCACGGCCGGTGACAACGACGTTCATGTCGGTCTCGGCGCGCGAATCCTCGCGATATTCGAGGTCGAGCAGCGGCACGCCGTCGATGATGCCAACCGAAATCGCCGAGACGGAGTCGATGAGCGGCTCAGCCTTGGCCGCGATGAACTTGTGCTCACGCCCCCACTCGATAGCGTCCGCCAGGGCGACGTACGCACCCGTAATTGCTGCGGTTCGCGTGCCACCGTCGGCCTGGAGCACGTCGCAGTCAATCACGATGGTGTTTTCGCCCAGTGCTTTCGTGTTGACCACGGCGCGAAGCGAACGGCCAATGAGACGCGAAATCTCATGGGTGCGACCACCCTGCTTGCCCTTGACTGCCTCGCGGTCCATGCGGTCATTCGTTGACCGCGGAAGCATGCCGTACTCGGCCGTGACCCACCCCTTGCCGGTGCCCGTCATCCAGCGCGGAACGCCGTTGGTGAATGACGCGGTGCACAAAACCTTGGTGCGCCCGAACGAAATAAGAGCGCTTCCTTCGGCCTGTTCGCTCCACCCGCGCTCGATGGTAATCGGGCGGAGCTGGTCTGGGGTGCGTCCGTCGACGCGGATGTTGTCGCTCATGTTTTCCTTTGTTGGATGCTGCGAGCGCCGTGCTCGCGGGCGTTAGTTGATCGGCGGCAGGGTGATGACGCCGGTGGGGGTGAAATCGACTGTTTCGACCTGAGGGCCAAGGAAGAGTTTGGCCAGGCGCATGAACTCGGTCGAGTCTGCCCCGGTGGCCTCGTAGCGGTAGGTAGGCGGTGTCGATTCGACGCGATCCAGCCCGGTCTCGACAAGCTGACGGTAAACATCTTTCGCGGTCTCGTTGTCGCTGGCCACCAGTCGAACGCCTTCGCCCATCACGTACGAGATGGCGCCGCGAAGGAAGGGGTAGTGGGTGCAGCCCAGCACGAGGGTGTCGACATCCGCTTCGATCAGGGGCTTGAGGTACTGTCGGGCGACGCGCAAGACATCCTCGCCACTGGTTTGACCGGCTTCAACAAACTCGACAAATCTTGGCGCTGCGGCGGTAAAGAGCTCGAGGTGAGGTGCGGCCGCAAAGGCATCGTCATACGCACGTGAGGCAATCGTCGCCGTCGTGCCGATAACTCCCACCCGATTGTTGCGCGTGGCCGCCAGGGCTCCGCGCACGGCGGGCTGAATAACCTCGACGACGGGGACGTCATATCGCTCGCGAGCATCCCGCAGCATAGCGGCGCTCGCGGTGTTGCAGGCGATGACGAGCATTTTCACGTCCTGGGCGACCAGGGTATCGAGCACGTCGAGTGCGTAGTTGCGAACATCGGCGATGGCCTTGGTGCCATACGGCGAGTGCGCCGTATCCCCGATATAGATCAGCGACTCATGTGGGAGCGAGTCACGGATGGCGCGTGCCACCGTGAGCCCCCCAACACCGGAATCGAACACCCCAATGGGCGAATTCCGGTTCATGCGCTCAAGCTCTCGTAAATCTCTTTGCAGGTGGGGCACACCGGAAATTTTTGTGGGTCGCGCCCCGGAGTCCAGACCTTGCCACACAACGCAATCACGGGTTCACCCGAAAGCGCGGACTCGAGAATCTTCTCTTTCTGCACGTAGTGAGAGAAGCGATCGTGATCGCCCTCGTCGACCTGCTCAGAATTGAGGAGTTCTTCGAGTTCGCGCTCAAGGGTGGATGTTCCACCGCTTGTGGGCTCTGCGTCGAAACCTGACTCACTCATGAGTCAAGTCTACGAATCATGCGCCTACTTTGCGGGAAGTGTGTCGAGCGTCACCGTGGTGGTGCGCTTCGAACCACCACGCAGATATGTCACTTCTGCCTTGGCGCCGGCGGCCTCGGTGCGAACGGCCGCGGTGAGGTCACTGGCACCCGTGATGGGTGTTCCATTGAACTCGATAACGATGTCACCGGCCTTCAGACCACCCTTGTCGGCAGCAGAACCGCTGTTGACCTTGGCAAGCGTGGCACCAACCTGGGTGCTGCCTTGAGTTGACGCGGCGTCGGTGACTTGAGCTCCCAGCATTCCGTGCGTGGCGTGCCCGGACTTGATGATCTCGTCAGAGACGCGCTTGGCCAGGTTGGAGGGGAGAGCGAATCCCACGCCGATTGAACCGGACTGCCCACTCGATGAACCTGCGCTTGCGATGGCCACGTTGATGCCAATCAAGCGACCGTCAGCGTCGAGAAGAGCGCCACCGCTGTTACCCGGGTTGATCGCAGCATCGGTTTGAATCACAGGTATCGAAATGGCTGCCTGTGTTGACCCTTGCGATTGCGAACCGTTTCCGAAATCGAAGTTGAAGGGCGAACCTTGCTGATTTTGGTTGTCTTGGGACTGCGTGTCAGGGACGGCCGAGCTTGCTACCTGAATGCTTCGATTGAGCGCACTCACGATGCCGGTCGTCACCGTGCCGGCCAGCCCGAGCGGGGCACCCATCGCGATGGTGGCGTCGCCGACATTGAGCTTGCTTGAGTCGGCCCACTCGATCGGGGTGAGTCCGCTGGCATTGGTCAGTTTGAGCACGGCCATGTCAACGGTCGGGTCGGTGCCGACGATGGTGGCTTGGTAGATGTGTCCGACGTTGTCTTGCACCGTGATGGTGGGCTTGGCCGTGGCGCCATCAAGAGTAGCCACGTGGCTATTGGTCAGAACGTAGCCATCACTGGTGAGAATGACGCCAGAACCCGTGCCTGAACCTGAGGAACCCGACACGGATATGGTTACGACGCTAGGCGAGGCCTTGGAAACGACCCCGGTCACGGAATTGACGTGTGAGGGGTCGTTGACGACAACACCGGCGTGGACAGAAGCCGAGCCAGAGGTGTTGGCGTTGTTGCCCGAGACAACGAGGGCCACTCCGGCGCCCGCACCGCCGCCGAGGAGGGCGCCGATTGCGAGGGCAACCACAACGGGAAGCGTGAGGGTGCGTGAGCCGCTCCGAGGGGTGGACGAGTCTGCTCCTTCAGAGGCAGCCGCCGAGTTCAGTCCAAACGCGGCACCCTGCGAGGCCGAGGAAGGTGCTGATCCTGCAGGGTTGGGTGCGGGGGCGTCGCTGCCGTCAACGGTGGGTCGGTAGAAGTCGGGGGTGTCGGAGCCAGGGGTCTGAGGTGTCTCGGTCATGGGGTATTCCTTTCCAGTGCCGCTAGCTTCAAACCCAACTCTGTGGAATTTCTATGGCCAGCCTGAGCGCTTCCTGTGAAATACATTTCCCCGAGAAACGCTCCAAATCCTGGTTTCAGGCTAACAGCCTGAGTTGGACACCGCCGTTCCACACACTCCGGCGACCAGCCTCGGTGCCGAGGCCATGCCAGCCCGGACGGTGAGGGACGCCACCTTGGTAACGACGCCCGCGATGGTGATCCACGGGCCGCTACCGATTCGGTACGCCGGCGTGTATCTCGCCGTCACGGTGACCACATACGCACCCGGACGGCTAAAGACGTTGGACGTTTCCGTGGGCGTAAACGGTGCTTGCCTGAGGGAACTCCAGCTGTTGCCCGCGCCCTGGGTGCTGATTGTGCGCCCATTGCCGAACGACCAGGAATAGCTCGAGGGGGTAAAGCGCACTGTGGCCGAAAGGCCCAAGAGGCGACCAGCAACATCGTGAACCACTGCGGATGCGATGAAGTTGGTGGAGAGTCCAGCGATTGCCCAGCCTTGAGGTTCGGCCGCGAGAGTGGGCAGCCGAGGTACAAACCGAGCAATATCGGCGATGGTGACAGCCGGTCGTGCAGGGATGCTCGGGGCTACGACGGGCCGAGCCGGAGCGGGGCAATACCAAGGACGCACACGCATGATGGCACACACTCCCGCAAGGGTTCCGGCACTGAGTGCGGGCGCAGGGACCACGATGATTGTGCCCCCTGAAGCACGTGATCCTGCTCCCGGCCGCGACGGAGCCCCGGGAGTTACGGCAGTGCCCCCAACGTCAACACCTCCGTTGCTGATGGACCCGGAAAAGCAATCTCGCGCGACGGCAGGGCAAGCGGCTTGTGCTGGCACTGCGCCACAGGAACTAGCACCCACAAGAATGCCCAGACTCACTGCAAGGATGGCGGCCGCGACGCGAAGCCGCAGGGGGAGGAATCGGATTCGCGTCGCAGCCATGGCCCAGAGATTACGCAGGGACCGCGAATCTGCGACCGGAATCATCCACAGTGGGGATGACCATCGCAGAATTACTGCTGGGGAAGACCCAACACTTCGCGCGTCTGGATGACATCATCATTCATTTGCGCGATGAGAGCATCGATGTCGTCAAACTTGTACATTCCGCGGAGCCGGGCAACGAACTGAATCACGACGATGTGCCCGTACAGGTCAAGCGTGTGGTCCAGTACGAACGCCTCGAGCCGACGATGACGTTCACCCGGAAACGATGGGTTGGTGCCAATCGACATCGCGACCGGATAGCGAGTGCCGTCATCATCAATCAGCCATCCAGCATAGGTTCCGTCGGCCGGCAGGAAACCGGTGGCCTCGTGCGAGAGGTTTGCCGTCGGAAAGCCGAGAAGGCGACCCCGAGCATCCCCGTGGACGACCTCGCCACGCATTCCGTGAAGTCGCCCGAGGAGTTCGTTCGCCCGAGCAATGTCACCCTCATTGAGGAGGTTTCTGACCAACGACGATGAAACGCGCTCGCCGGCCGACGTGCTCACGTCGGAGACAACCTCCACCGTGAACCCAAGCTCACGACCAAGGTCACGCAGGGTGTCGACGGTACCCTCGGCCGCGCGTCCAAACCGGAAGTCGCGCCCGACGACGACGGACTGGGCGGACAGCACATCAACCAAAATCGACGTGACGAACTCACGCGGAGACAGGGCAGCCAATGCCTCATCGAAGGGGAGCAACAAAAGCGCATCCGGGCCA
>CAZPVE010000016.1:0-12313 GCA_964589925.1 uncultured Aurantimicrobium sp.
GCCGGCCCACTTTTTATGGTGCTTAGTGGTGGATTTCCTTTTCTGCACCGTAACCGGTGAGAGCACGAGTCTCCATTTCGGCGCGAATCCACTTGTTCTCCTTGCGAGCCTTGCTCGGAAGAACGCTGAACAGCCAGCCCAGGAGGAACGCGGCCGGGATGGAAACCAGGCCGGGGTTCTCGAGCGGGAACCAGTGGAAGTCGACGCCCAGAGGGAACATCGACAGGCTCTTGCCCGTGATCTTGTCAACCTTGCCCGAAACTGCAGGCGAGAAGATGATCAGGGTGACCGAGATGATCAGACCACCGTACATGCTCCACAGCGCACCACGAGTGGTGAACTTGCGCCAGTAGAGCGAGTAGATGATGGTCGGAAGGTTGGCGCTAGCGGCGACAGCGAAGGCAAGCGCCACCAGGAACGCAACGTTCTGACCCTGAACACCGATACCACCGGCAATAGCCAGGATTCCGATGATGATGATCGTGCGACGAGCGATCTTAACCTCAGCGTTCGGCGAGACTTCACCACGCTTGATGACGTTGGCGTAGATATCGTGCGCGAACGAGGTTGCAGCGGTAATCGCGAGACCAGCAACCACCGCGAGGATGGTCGCGAACGCGATTGCCGAAACGATACCTAGGAGCACCGGTCCACCGAGCTGGAGAGCGAGCAGCGGAGCTGCCGAGTTCTCTTTTCCTGGGGCTGCTTTAATCACCTCTGGTCCGATCAGGTACAGAGCGCCGTAGCCGAGCACCAGGGTGAACAGGTAGAACACACCAATGAGACCGATGGCCCAAACCACAGACTTACGAGCTGCCTTAGCCGTCGGAACCGTATAGAAGCGCATGAGAACGTGGGGGAGACCGGCCGTACCGAGCACGATAGCGAGGCCGAGCGAGATGAAGTCGAGCGGGTTCTTGCCGTACTTCATACCGGGGTCGAGGACCTGTGCTCCACCGGCGTCAACTGCCTTGGCCAGAACAGCCGAGAAGTCGAATCCGTTGAGAGCGAGAACCCAGACCGTCATGACACCAGCACCGACAATGAGCAGTGCAGCCTTGATGATCTGAACCCAGGTGGTTCCCTTCATTCCACCAACGAGAACGTAGATAACCATGAGGGCGCCCACGACCGCGATAACGATCGAGATGCCGAGCTGGTCCTTGATTCCCAGGAGGAGCGAGACGAGTCCGCCGGCACCGGCCATCTGAGCCAGCAGGTAGAAGAGGCAGACGACGAGGGTCGAAATCGCTGCGGCCAGACGGACGGGGCGCTGGTGCAGACGGAACGACAGAACGTCGGCCATCGTGAATTTACCGGTGTTGCGCATGAGCTCGGCGACGAGCAGCAGTGCGATCAACCACGCAACGAGGAATCCAACCGAGTAGAGGATTCCGTCGTAACCGTAGACAGCGATAGCGCCGGTAATGCCGAGGAACGATGCGGCCGACAGGTAGTCACCTGCGATAGCCATACCGTTCTGGCCACCGGTGAACGAGCGTCCACCAGCGTAGAAGTCGGCGGCAGTCTTGTTGTTCTTGCTTGCGCGAAGCACGACAAAAATCGTGATCACGACAAAGACCAAGAAGATACTGATGTTCAGAACCGGGTTGTTCTGGTCCTGGAGAAGATTTCCTGCGGCGAGAATCACTTTGCGGCTCCCTTCGCGTGGAGGTCTTCAAGCTCGTTGCGCAGCTCCGACGCTGGCGGGTCAAGCTTGCGGTTGGCATATGATACGTAGATTCCGGTGATCACGAAGGTGACCAAGAACTGCGAGAGTCCGAAGATCAGTCCAACGTTGATGTTTCCAAACACGGGCGTGGAGAACCACTTCGACGCATAGGTTGCCGTGATGACGTACACAAAGTAGTACGCGAGGGCGGCAGTGAGAATGGGGAAGACGAAGGAACGGTGACGACGTCGGTGTGCCTTGAACTCCTCCTTCTCAATGAACGCCGGATAATCAATCCGGTGGTGTTCTGGTTTTGTATCGGGACTCACAAAGGCCTCCTTGCCTAAATGGGTTGCGGGGTGTTGCTGTGACTCGGTCGGAGATTAGGCCGGCTTCATCACTTCAGGGCTGCCCATGAGAGCAACCGTGAGGTCTTCGAGAACACCGATGTCCTCGATGGTGGGTGGGACGACGAAGTCTTCGCCGTCCACAATCTGACGCATCGTTTTGCGCAGAATCTTTCCTGATCGGGTCTTGGGTAGGCGTGGGAGCACAATCACATCGCGGAATGCTGCCACTGGGCCAACTTTGTCTCGAACGAGTTTGACGAGCTCTGCACAGATATCGTCGTTGTTGCGCTCGACGCCAGCCTTCAGGGTGACGAATCCACTGGCACGCTGGCCTTTGAGTTCATCTTTCACACCGATGACTGCGCACTCGGCGACATCAGGATGTTGGGCCAAAGCCTCTTCGAGCTGGCCGGTCGAGAGACGGTGCCCAGCAACGTTGATGACGTCATCGGTGCGGCCCATGACAAAGACGTAGCCGTCTTCGTCGATGTAGCCCGAATCTCCGGTCGCGTAGTAGCCCGGGAATGCCTCGAGGTAGGACTTCTGGTAGCCGTCGGCGCGGCCCCAAACTCCGGCAAGGGTGCCCGGGGGGAGAGGGAGTTTGATGACAATGTTGCCCTCTTCACCGGCGGCAACATGGCGCCCCTTGCCATTCACAATTTCGACTTTATAGCCCGGTACCGGCACTGTCGAGGACCCTGGCTTGATGGGCAGCGTTTCGATCCCGCGAAGATTGGCCGTAATCGCCCATCCAGTTTCGGTCTGCCACCAGTGGTCGACCACGGGGACGCCCAATCCTTGGCTTGCCCACTCGAGGGTTTCAGTGTCGAGGCGTTCGCCTGCCATGAAGAGTGTGTGCATCGAAGACACGTCGTATCGCTCAAGCTCTTTGAGTTCAGGATCAACTCGACGGATGGCACGAAGTGCTGTGGGCGCGGTGAACAACGCGCGAACATTGTATTCCTCGACGATGCGCCAGAAAGCGCCGGCGTCAGGTGTTCCGATCGGCTTGCCTTCGTAGATCACGGTGGTGGCGCCGGCGAGAAGAGGGGCGTAGACGATGTAGGAGTGGCCAACGACCCAACCCACGTCGGAGGCTGCCCACATCACGTCGCCAGGCGAAATGTTGTAGATGCTCTTCATCGACCAGGTCAGCGCAACCGCGTGGCCACCATTGTCACGCACAACTCCCTTGGGGTTGCCTGTCGTGCCCGAGGTGTAAAGAACATAGAGCGGGTCGGTTGAGAGCACGGGAACGCAGTCCTGGGGCGTTGCCGAAGCCGCGGCAACATCCCAGCTCAGCCAGGTCGCGCCACCGCGCCCGTCAAACTTGTCTGCTTTGCCCGAAACATTGCGGCGCTCTTTCACAATCACTGTGTGAATGGAGCCTTGTGAAAGTTCGAGTGCTTCGGCGACCAGCGGAAGGTACTCGACCTTGCGACCGGGCTCGAGTCCACCAGAAGCGGTTACCAAGACCTTGGGCTTGGCGTCGTCGATTCGAACAGCCAACTCTTTGGATGCGAAACCGCCAAACACGACCGAGTGCACGGCCCCGATGCGCGCGCAGGCGAGCATCGCGATCACCGCTTGGGGGATCATCGGTAGATAGATGACTACACGGTCGCCCTTGGTGACACCCTGGTTCGTCAGCACTCCGGCGAACAAGCGCACCTCTTCGAGCAGCTGTGCATAGGTAAAGGAATCTTTGACACCCGTCATGGCGGAGTCGTAGATCAGGGCGGTCTGGTCTCCCCGGCCAGCAAGAACGTGGCGGTCAACGGCGTTGAAGCATGTGTTGAGCTCGGCCCCGGGGAACCAGCGGTAGACGGGGGCCCCCGACGAGTCGAGCGCAGAGGTTGGGGGAGTAATCCAGTCGATGGCAGCAGTAGCGTCGAGCCAGAACTGTTCTGGGTTCCGTGCGCTTGCCTCGTAGGTGCGACGATACGCGCCTGTCTCTGTAGTCACGTCTCGCCTCCTCGTTGAGTTCATCCCTCACCATTGAGAGTTGATTGAGCTGACTTGTGCGTTTGTGTTGGTGCTGAACCCCCAACATTTCAAACGTTAGACACGACTGTATACATAAAGAGGCAATACACGCAATATTTTGGATAGTTCTTGTGCTTTTTTCTCCCTTGTGTATACATAGAGGAGTATCGTGGCTTGAGCCCGCCGATACGACACCTGTCGAAGGAGACGCCATGAAGGCAAGCGATAAGGCATATCGCACCTTGCTGCATGAGATCGTCGACGGTGATTTGGCGCCCGGCACTGTGCTCGCCGAGGTTGAGCAATCAACTCGACTGGGGGTTTCTCGCACCCCACTTCGAGAGGCTCTCTCGCGGTTGATCGCTGACGGTCTCGTAGAGGCGGCCCCTGGTCGAGGCGTGATCGTCACTGAAGTTTCCCTCGAAAACATCACCGAGCTTTATGAGGTTCGTGAAGCGCTCGAAGAGCAGGCTGCTCGTTTGGCGGCCCAGCGCCGCGATCCGAAGGTCTTCGTGAAGATTGCGGAAGAGTTTGCAAACGCGAACGCTCTGATCGACTCCGGACTCTCAGGCGTTCGTCACTACTACGAATTGAACGAGCAGTTCGATGAGGCGATTGATGCGGCTGTTGACAACGCTTACTTGGTTGCCGCGCTCCAGAACTCGCGCGTTCACGTTTCGCGCCTTCGTCGCATCGCCAAGGACAACCCGAACCGACTGCGCGACAGCGCTCAGGAGACGCTCCTGATTATTCAGGCAATCATCGACGGTGACGCCGCACTGGCCGCCCACGCCACCCACGTCCACCTCCACAGAAGTTTGACCAACATCCGTGCATCCATTCGGACGCACCTGACCTCCGTTGACGTGGCCTAAGCCCCGCAACATCTCGAAGGGAAACCCATGAAGCTCCATCACGTTCGCGTTTACAAGAGTGAAGAGACTCTTGAGCGCAAAGATCAGCTCGCGTGGAAGATCGCTGAAGTTGCTGCCGACCCGGTCGCCGTAACGGATGAAGTCACCGAAATGGTTATCAACCGCATCATCGACAACGCGTCGGTGGCGGTGGCCTCGCTCACTCGCAAGCCTGTCGTTGCCGCGCGTTCGCAGGCGCTGGCGCATCCCAAATCAGCAAACGGCAACGGTGCCAACCTTTTCGGTGAGCCTGCATCGACGCGGGTTTCGCCAGAGTGGGCTGCGTGGGCGAACGGTGTGGCTGTTCGCGAGCTCGACTACCACGACACCTTCCTAGCTGCGGAGTACTCCCACCCGGGCGACAATATCCCCCCGATTTTGGCCGTGGCCCAGCACGTGGGAGTCTCGGGAGCAGACTTGATTCGCGGTATCGCAACCGGATACGAAATTCAGGTTGACCTGGTCAAGGCCATCTGTCTGCACAAGCACAAGATTGACCACGTTGCCCACCTCGGCCCATCGGCCGCGGCAGGAATCGGCACCATGCTGAAGCTTCCGACCGAGGTCATCTACCAGGCGATTGGCCAGGCCCTGCACACTACGACGGCAACCCGTCAGTCGCGCAAGGGCGAGATTTCGAGCTGGAAGGCCCACGCTCCCGCATTTGCCGGCAAGATGGCCGTCGAAGCGGTCGACCGCGCCATCCGCGGCGAAACCAGCCCAACCCCAATTTATGAGGGTGAAGACGGTGTGATCGCCTGGATGCTCGATGGCCCGACGGCCGCCTATGAGGTTCCGCTCCCGGAGAAGGGTGAAGCCAAGCGCGGCATCCTGGACACCTACACGAAGGAGCACTCAGCCGAGTACCAGGCTCAGGCCCTCATCGACCTTGCTCGCAAGCTGCACCGCGAGCACCCTGAGGCAACGAATCCCGAGAATGTGAGGTCGGTGGTCATCCACACGTCACACCACACGCACTACGTGATCGGCTCGGGAGCCAACGACCCACAGAAGTATGACCCGACCGCGAGCCGCGAAACGCTGGACCACTCGATTCCGTACATCTTTACCGTCGCCCTGCAGGACGGCGCCTGGCACCACGTCGATAGTTATGCCCCGGCTCGTGCTGGCCGCGCCGACACGGTTGCCCTGTGGAACAAGACCACCACTCTTGAAGACAAAGAGTGGACTCGTCGATACCACTCCATTGACCCTGCTGAAAAGGCATTTGGAGGTCGTGTGGAGATCACGCTGAACGACGGAACTGTCATTGTCGATGAGCTTGCGGTTGCTGATGCTCACCCGCTCGGGGCAAAGCCGTTCGCGCGCGAGCAGTACATCAACAAGTTCCGCATTCTTGCTGAGGGTGTCATAGAGCCGGCAGAGATTGAGCGATTCCTCGCGTTGGTGCAGCGCCTACCCGAGCTCACTGCCGATGAGGTTGGCGGTCTTACTGTCACCGCTAAGGATGGCGTGCTTGCGTCTGCGCCGCTTCCGAAGGGCCTCTTCTAATGCTCTATGCCAAGACCACGCCGGCTGAAAAGCGCCGCCTGTTTCGAGAGCGCCTCGCATCGGGGGAGTTGTTGCAGTTCCCCGGTGCGTTCAACCCGCTCTCGGCGAAACTCATCCAATCGAAGGGTTTCGATGGCGTCTACATTTCTGGCGCGGTCTTGGCGGCTGACCTGGGTCTGCCTGACATTGGTCTGACGACCCTCACCGAGGTCGCCGGACGCGGCGAGCAGATTGCTCGGATGACCGACCTTCCCGCTTTGATCGATGCCGACACCGGATTTGGCGAGCCCCTCAATCTTGCTCGCACCGTTCAAACCCTTGAAGACGCGGGCGTTGCTGGTCTGCATATCGAAGACCAGGTGAACCCCAAGCGTTGCGGGCACCTTGATGGCAAGGCTGTGGTCGACACTGACACCGCCATTAAGCGGATCAAGGCCGCGGTTGATGCCCGCCGCGATGAGAATTTGCTCATCATGGCGCGCACCGACATCCGTGCCGTCGACGGCTTGGACGCGGCGATTGACCGTGCCAAGCGCCTTGTCGACGCGGGCGCCGATGCAATCTTCCCGGAGGCCATGAAAGACCTCAGCGAGTTCGCGGCCATGCGTGAAGCTCTTGATGTTCCCGTGCTGGCGAACATGACGGAGTTCGGCAAGAGTGAGCTCTTCACGAAGCAACAGTTGGCCGACGTGGGAATCAACATCGTGATCTATCCCGTCTCGCTACTTCGTCTTGCCATGGGGGCCGCCGATCGCGGTCTTGATTCACTCATTGAGACGGGTTCACTGCAAGCGGTTGTGCCGCAGATGCAGACCCGGGCCGACCTCTACGAAACGCTCGACTACGAGGATTACAACCACTTCGACTCTGGCATCTTCAACTTCGACCTGAGCACGCACATCAAGCACTAGCGGAATGCCGGTGACGCCGGCCCAATCTGTGAGGAAAAACCATGACTGAACAGCCCCAGATTTTCAAAGGCTTGGCCGGTGTCGTTGTTGACGCCACCGCCATCTCTAAGGTCAACCCCGAGACCAACTCACTCTTGTATCGCGGATACCCGGTTCAAGAGCTGGCCGCATCCAAGAGCTTCGAAGAGGTTGCTTGGCTGCTGTGGCACGGAGAATTGCCGACAACCGACGAGCTGGCTTCGTTCACTAAGTCGGAGCGTTCCCAGCGCACCCTTGACGCTCACGTGAAACGCGTCATCGACGAATTGCCTCTGACCGCTCACCCCATGGACGTGGTTCGCACGGCCGTGAGTGTCATTGGCGCATCAGACCCCCAGGCGGACGACGCGAGTCCGGCAGGCAACCTGGCAAAGAGCATCACTCTCTTTGCGAAGCTGCCGGCGATCGTTTCCTACGACCAGCGTCGTCGCCATGGGCAGGGAGTCATCGAGCCTCGTGACGATCTCGACTACTCAGCCAACTTCTTGTGGATGAGCTTCGGTGAGATCCCCGATGAGGTCGTCGTGGACGCCTTCCGCGTCTCGCTCATTTTGTACGCGGAGCACTCGTTCAACGCTTCGACCTTCACGGCCCGTGTTATCACTTCTACGCTGTCGGATCTCTACTCGGCGGTGACTGGCGCAATCGGCGCCCTCAAGGGCCCGCTCCACGGCGGTGCCAACGAGGCCGTGCTGCACATCTTTAATGAGATTGGCTTCGGGCCCGATGCAGCTGCCCGTTCCGAGGCCTGGCTCGAGCAGGCTCTTCTCGAAAAGCGCAAGATCATGGGATTCGGTCACCGTGTCTACAAGAAGGGTGACTCCCGAGTGCCCACGATGCGCGCATCCATGGTCGAACTGATCGAGTACTACAACCGACCCGACGTGCTCGACCTCTATGAAGGGCTCGAAGCCGCCATGACCGAGCGCAAGGGGATTCTGCCCAACCTCGACTATCCCTCGGGACCGGCCTATCACCTCATGGGATTCGACACCCTGACCTTTACCCCGATCTTCGTTGCTGCACGAATCACCGGATGGACTGCCCACATCATGGAGCAGCTCCAAGCAAATGCTCTCATCCGCCCACTTTCGGCCTACAACGGCGTGGATGAACGACACCTCTAATTGCGGGGACAACAGGAGTAAGCCTTACGGGGATTGCCTCGTAAGGCTTTCTTCTTGCCTGCGATAACCTTGATTCCATGACGACTGGCGACAACATTCACGCTCCGGCCAACGGAGAGCTCGCGTCTGCTTTGTCGGTTGTCGAGGCACAGCCGCTTGATCAGCGAGCCGAGGGGTATGCCGGCGTCTACGAAGACCTCCGCCGCCGCCTCGAAAGCGATGACATTGCGGAGTAAGGCCCCATCTATTGGCTGAACAGCGTCTCGATGCGGCGCTCGCCGCGCGCGGCTTGGCACGGTCAAGAACCCATGCTCAAGAGCTCATCGACAAGGGCATTGTCCGTGTCAATGGCCTGCCCGTCATCAAGGCCGCTTTCAAGGTCGACGACGAGACGAACATCGAGCTTGAAGGTCTCGACCACTATGTGAGTCGCGCAGCCCACAAGCTGATTGCCGGCCTCGATGCTTTCGAGGTGGATGTTCGCGGGCGCCTGGCGCTTGATGTCGGGGCGTCAACGGGCGGTTTCACCCAGGTCTTGCTGGAACGGGGTGCCGCGCACGTGGTCGCGCTCGATGTGGGACACAACCAGATTTCGACGAAGTTCCGGGGCGATGAGCGCGTCTCCATTGTGGAGGGGGTCAACGCGCGCTACCTCACCGCTGCGAATCTTCAAGGGATTCTGAATCGGGAATATGTTCCAAGCTTGGTTGTGGCTGACCTGTCTTTTATCTCGCTCACCCACGTGATTCCGGCGCTGGTGGCGACTGCCACGGCGGATGCCGACTTCATCTTGCTGATCAAACCTCAGTTCGAGGTGGGGCGAACGGGCGTGCGGGAAGGCATCGTTACGAACCCAGCCCTTCGCGAAGACGCGGTAAACGCGGTGCTGTGGGCTGCTTGGGACGCGGGGCTGGAAACTCGCGGACTAGTGTCCTCCCCAATCCTCGGCGGAGCCGGAAACCACGAGTATGTGGTCTGGTTCGGCGCCGGCAGTCAGTCCAATCCGTCACAATGGAGTGACACGGTTCACAAACTTGCGGGAGGCCCACGTGGCTAAGGCACAGCGGCACATTCTGGTGCTCTCCCACGCCGCGCAAGACGAGGCGTTGGCAGTCACGGCGCAGGTCTGTGTCGACCTTCAAGCGGCGGGCGTTGTTGCTGTTGTTCGCGAAGCCGAACGAACTGCCCTCGAGACACGCGCTCCCCAGCTCGCCCCCTTGGAAAGCATCGACGAAGACGCAAACCTCGACCACATTGAGGCAGCAATTGTGCTCGGCGGCGACGGCACCATTTTGCGTGCCGCTGAACTTCTCCGAGGCTCTTCAGCCCCTCTGGTGGGCATCAACCTCGGGCACGTGGGCTTTCTGGCTGAAACCGAGCGTTCGGGCATTTCGGCAGCGATTGCCAAAGTCATCGCTGGCGCCTATCAGGTCGAAGAGCGACTCACGCTGCAGGTTCGAGTCAAGCAAGACGGACAGGTCGTATTTGAGACCTGGGCCTTGAATGAGGCCACGGTCGAAAAAGCAAGTCGCAGCCGCATTCTCGAGGTTGTCGTTGAGGTGGATCGTCGCCCGCTCTCGTCATTCAGCTGCGATGGTGTCGTCATGGCCACTCCCACGGGTTCCACCGCTTACTCTTTCTCGGCAGGTGGCCCGGTTATCTGGCCGAGCGTCGACGCCATGGTCCTCGTTCCGATGTCAGCACACGCCTTGTTTGCTCGACCGATTGTTGTGGGGCCCGAGTCTTCGATGGCCGTCGAGATTTTGGCGCGCTCGGGCACCGAGGGCATCTTGTGGTGTGACGGCCGTCGATCGTGCGATCTTCCTGCCGGCTCACGGGTAGTCGTGACCAAATCGAGCACGCCGGTGCGGCTGGCTCGTCTCCAGGCCGACGCCTTCACTGACCGACTCGTTTCAAAGTTTGATTTGCCCGTTGACGGATGGCGGGGGCCGGCCAGCCGTGATTGACGAAATTCGCATCCGCAATCTGGGCGTGATTTCTGAAGCAGTTCTTCCGCTTGGTCCGGGGTTCACGGCGATTACCGGCGAAACCGGCGCCGGAAAGACCATGGTCGTTACCGCCTTGGGGTTGTTGCGCGGGGAGCGTTCCGACTCGGCCACGGTCCGAACAGGTTCTGATGCTGCTGTCGTCGAAGGCCGGTGGATTGTCAGCGACGGATCGCGAATCCAGCCAATTCTTGACGAGGTCGACGCGCAACTCGACGGAGATGAGCTGCTGCTTTCGCGCTCTGTGTCGAATGAAGGGCGATCGCGGGCGGTCGTTAGTGGGCGTTCAACACCCGCTGGCACATTGTCCGAGCTGGGTGATGCACTTGTTGCCGTTCACGGTCAGTCTGAGCAGGTGCGCCTGCGGTCAGCCGCCGCACAGCGTGAGGCCCTCGATCGCTTCGCTGGTCAAGAGTTGGCGGGCGTCCTAGCCTCGTACAGCCACGTGTTCCGCCAGTGGAAGGCTGACTCTGCCGAACTTGCTGAGATCACCAGCGCTCGTGACGCCCGGATTCGAGAGGCTGAAGAGCTTCGTTCCGCGGTGAGTGAGATCGAGGCTGTTGCACCACAAGCGGGTGAAGACGAGGCCCTTGCCGTTCTTGCAGAAAAGCTGACGCACACCGAAGACCTGCGCTTGGCTCTCCACACTGCGCGCGAGGCTTTGTCGTCGGAGTCAGACTCAACCGATGTTCTCGGACTCGTCGATACCGCACGCAAGGCTATCGATCGCGTCTCAGGCCTCGACCCTGAGTTGGCCGCACTGGCATCGGAAGTCAGTGAACTGAGCGCGCGCCTGGTTGATGCCGCGCACTCGCTGTCGAGCCAGCTCGCGTCACTCGACGGTGAAGGCCTGCATGACCTTGATCTGGTGCAGGAGCGGCGCGCTGAACTCACCACCCTGATGCGTCGCTATGGTCCAACGCTCAACGAGGTGCTCGCCTATGTGGCCACGGCCAGTGCGCGCCTCGTTCAGCTCGATTCTGACGACACTCGCATCGATGAGCTCACGGCTCTCGTCACTCAGCACGAAAGTCTTGTGCGCGAACGTGCTGCACAGCTCACCACTCTGAGGCAAACCGCGGCGGAGCGTCTTGCCCAGCGGGTCACCGAAGAGTTGCACGCCTTGGCCATGCCAACAGCACACCTGCTCGTGTCCGTATCGCCAGCACCCGAGCTCGGAGCAACCGGTGGGGATGTTGTCGAGATTTTGCTGGCCCCGCATCCTGGGGCCGAGCCGCGACCCGTCGCCAAGGGGGCATCGGGGGGAGAGCTGTCGCGAATCATGCTCGCTCTCGAAGTGGTGATTGCGGGGGCGGACACTGTTCCCACTTACGTTTTCGATGAGGTCGACGCCGGAGTCGGTGGGGCTGCAGCCATCGAAGTGGGTCGCCGCTTGGCCACACTCGCGCAGACTGCACAGGTCATCGTCGTTACGCACCTGGCACAAGTGGCAGCCTTCGCCAATAACCACTTGCGTGTCTTCAAAGACACCAGTGGTGAGGTCACCGCCAGCAGCGTGAGCCGCATGGAAGGCAATGATCGCCTCTCCGAGATGGCTCGATTGCTCTCGGGGCTTCCCGACTCCGAATCCGGCCTGACCCACGCACGCGAATTGCTTGACCTCGCAGCCATCACCAAGAGTGTGGGTCCGAACGCAAACTGACGTTCAGTTTTCGGCGCGTCAGAATTAAGCACTCTCATCCGCTGATAGAGTGAAACCCCGTGGTGGAAACTTCGGGAACAGGCGTAACAAAGCACATTTTCGTGACGGGTGGAGTTGTCTCCTCGCTCGGAAA
>CAZPVE010000017.1:0-12304 GCA_964589925.1 uncultured Aurantimicrobium sp.
AGCTTCTCGTCGACCTCGCCGGTGGCACCGCCGACTCTGCCGGATCGCACCACAAGCCGGTCGAGCCTGTCGAGACCCAGATTGCTTTGCCCGCCGACTTTGTCTCCGGCCTCATCGGTTACGAGTACTCGGCTGACCAGATCACGAGCGCGCTCGCCGAAGTTGGTTGTGCCGTCGTGACTTCGCCCACCGGGTTCACCGTCACCCCGCCGAGCTGGCGCCCTGACCTGACCGACAAGTGGACGCTTGCCGAAGAGGTCGCGCGCATCCACGGGTTTGACCTGATTCCGACCACGCTTCCCGTCGCGCCTCCCGGTCGCGGCTACACGATTGCGCAGAAGGTTCGCCGTCGCGTGAGCGATGCGCTTGCTGCTGCAGGTCTCACTGAGACGCTCAGCTACCCGTTCTTCGACGAAGCCACGAACAACCTATTCGGTTCGGCAACGGGAGAAGCCGTTGCACAGGTGCGCCTGGCTAACGCGCTCGATGCCAGCCAAGGCTGGATGCGCACGAGCATCCTTCCTGGCCTGTTGCAGACTGCCGCCCGCAACCGTTCGCGCGGCCTGACCAACCCAGCCATCTTCGAACTTGGTCGCGTGTTCCGTCCCGAGGCTGGCAAAAAGTACGGGCACGAGATGTTCCCCGGTGCAGTTCGCCCGACGGATGCCCAGCTCGCATCGGTTGCCGCAGGCCTGCCCGCACAGCCGCGTCACCTCGCGGCAGTTTTCGCCGGTGACGCCGTCGTCAAGCAGCCCGGAACAAAGGCTGCCGAGTTCGACTACACGCACGCGCTGGATGCTGTTCGCACCATCGCCCTCGCCGCAGGTGTCGAGATCGAGGTTCGTCAGGGTTCGCACGCGAACTTCCACCCGGGGCGCTGCGCTGAAGTCGTTATTTCTGGCGTGATTCTCGACCAGACCGTGATCGGCTATGCCGGCGAGATCCACCCCTCGGTCGCCGAAGAGTTCAACCTTCCGCGCCGAGTTGCAGCTCTCGAGCTTGACCTCGATGCACTGTGCGAAATCGCGGGACACCCGGTTGAGGCTCAGGCCGTGCCCACCATGCCTGCCGCAACTCAGGATCTTTCGCTCGTTGTGAAGTCAGACATCCCTGCTGAAGCTGTGATGGCTGCTGTCGTCATCGGTGCCGGTGAACTTCTCGAGGATGCCCGTCTAGTCGACGTGTACGAGGGTCAGGGCGTTGCTGAGGGTCACCGTTCGTTGACGTTCGCACTGCGTTTTCGTGCATCCGACCGCACGCTTACGCAGGCCGAGGCTACCGAAGCGAAGCAGGCCGGTGTTGCCGCCGCTGCCGAGGCCTTCGGCGCGACCATCCGCGAGTAAATTCGAACCAACCTGCCTCAGCGAAGCACGGGAAGGTTCAAATACTGGCCACCGTTGGTGATCGGAACTTTGCATCCACTACCCACCCACGTTGCTTTGAGGTCGGGGTAGCGTCCGTTGGCTCCGAGCTTTGCTGCTTGATTCCATTGTGCGAGCGTGTATCCCTCGTGCGTGGTGCTAATCACCTTCATGCTGCTCAGGTTCACGATGGTTTGCGCACCCAGCCACGATCGCAACGAGCTGATGGCGCTTCCTCCGCCCGTTACCAGGCTAAGGGTCATGCCGCTTTGGGACGAGATTTTGATCGCGTAGCGATTATTCGTGTTCGTAAGCAGCCATCCAGCCGAGACGGTAATCACGCCATTGTTGTTGCGAGCAAGAGCGCCATTGAGCTTGACGGTGAGACCTCCGCTCGGGCAACTCGGGGCGGCTGACCCGTTAGTGGCGGCCTTCTTTGTTGCCGTGGGGGTTGGTGTTGGCGTACGGGTGGGCGTAGGGGTTGGTGTCGGCGTACGGGTGGGCGTAGGGGTGGCGGTTGGAGTCATCATCACGGTTGGTGTGACATCAGGCTTCGACGTAAGTGCGAGCGTGATACCGATGCCTGCACCGACACCAACGACTAGGGCAAGCGAGATCGCAAGGATGATAACGATGCGTCGAAGCTTTTTCACCTCGTCCCCCGAAGTCGCCATGCGACCATTATGGCTTGCGATTTGCTTTCTCACTAGGAGGAGTTTTTTGCACTCCGAGTTCTGCCTTGAGTTCGGCAATCTCCTTGCGAAGCTTCTTGAGTTCGCGCATCAGGCGGCGTTCGCCGGCTTCGATTACTTCGTCTTCTTCGCGGCGCGAGGTGGTGATGAACCAGGTGGCGATCGAGGCAGTGAGGGTTCCGAGCAGGGCGAGCCCAGAGATCACGAGCACGGCTCCGATGACGCGGCCTTGGTCACTGACCGGGTAGCGGTCGCCGAATCCGACGGTGGCCATGGTCATGAATGACCACCACCAGCCGTCGCTGACGTTTTGGATATTCGAGCCGGGTATCGGCCGTTCAACCTGCGTGATGGCGAGGCCGCCGATGAACCAGATGAACACAGCCATGGTGCCGACGAAGACGGTGACGCGGTGGCGCACTTTGCCGCCGAATTTGCGCAGGGCGAGGGTGGCTACGCCGATGGCGCGCACGGCTTGCAGGGGCCGGGCGAAGGGGAGGATCAGTGCGATGATGTCGATGATGTGTCGTTTGAGGAAGGGCCCGCGGCGTTCGGTGACGGCGAGTTTGACGACGAAGTCGATGATGAACAGGCCCCAGATGACATCCATGGTGATGTCGATGTCGAGGATCGCGGTGGGGTCGAGGTGCGGCCAGATGATGGGGTACGCGTAGAGGGCGAGGAACAGGCCGCCGAGCACGATGAGTGGCCAGAATGTGTAGTGTTCCCAGCGCTCAACGAAGTGTTCCCGCGGGGTGGGCGGGGCGGGCTTCGTTTTTCCCGTGGCGGCCATGTGTTCAGGCTAGCCGAGGGGATGTTTCAGCGGTGTGACGCGCCTAGTCGACACCGCCACCGTAGAACGGGCTGTCCCAGTCGTACCAAACGAATTCGTGCTGACTGACCGCGTCGATGGCGGAGACCAGCTCGGGGATGCGGCCGGCTTTGACCGCGCGAATCGCGGCGGTGAGGGCATCCGTGTCGGGTTTTTCGCCGAGGAGGCGAACGAATTCGTCGTACTTGTCGGGCAGGATGCCTTGCACCTCGTCGTAGTCGCCGGGCGCGATGTGCGACACGGAGATCTTGGCGTTGGTGAAGGTCATCGTGTACTGGTCGCGCAGTTCGCGCGGCCCGCGGGGGTTCTCAAAACTAACCACCGGCTTCACCAGCGGAACATCGGCGCTCACTTCAGTCATGTAATCCTCGTCCTTCTTCACCTCCAGAGAAGCACGAGCCACAGACACCAAAGCGTGGATGTCAGTGGCTGCCGTGAAAAGACCCGTTTTCTTCTCGGACGGCTAATGGAGCAACTCGTTCAAAGTGAAGCTAGAACTTTACCGATGTAATGTGCATTCAGCCAGAAGCACCGTTTGGCCTGCAAACCGCCATGAGGCGTTTCGGTGACATCTTTGCCGTTTCGACCATGGGAACGCACGTGTGCGATGGGATTGTCTTTGGAGGTCGGCATTTGGTTGCTTCCCTTTGCTATTCGTCGTTGCGTTTCTTCCCATACGGATTGTGCTTCAAGGCGGTCTTCGTAAGGCATGTTCCAGTAGGCAACTTTCTCAAGGCGCTGAATACCATCGTCGCCATCTCTGAAAACGATGAAAAGGAATTTCTGTTCCAAATATCCGAAAAAGTCGGATTCATCCCAAGCCTGTTTTTCAACCTCGAAGTAGTCGAATGCTGGAAAAGAAATGCTCTCGCGGGGGATACCTGATTTTTGAAGGCGAACCGTCTTCATGACGATGCCTGCTTTTTCAAGCTCAAGGACTGAGCCGTTGGATGCCTTGAGAATCCGGGTTGCTAGTCCGCGATTGAAGTTTTTGTGATTTGGTCCGGTCTTGTGGAAGTTCAGGGCTTCGGAAAGTTCGGCAATGCTCTTCCCGAGGTACGGCCGGAATCGTTCCTCGGTAGTGCGTTCGAATGAGTGTCCAGCACTGACGCCGAGTGTGCCTTCGCCCTCAATGTGCCCTTGAATAAGCGTGGTGAGGTAGCCCTGCCGAAAGGAGTAAGCCCTAGCTTTGGCAAGAATGTCCGAGTAAGGCTGGGTTCGTAACTTTTCATCCTCACCGCCGGAGCCTTTTCTGCATGCGCCTAGGTAGAAAGTGTCGCCTTCAGAAAGTTCATGTGCTTTTCCGCTCATGACTTTTGCGCGGATGTTTTCCCAGTCACTTTTGATGGTGTCGATGTCATGTTCAATCATCTTGAAGAGCATGGGGTCGAGAACGAACTTTCTATCGAAAGCCGCCTTCTTTTGCTCGTAAAGGTAGAACAAGATGAGCATCAGGTTGCACTTGAAGAGCAGGGAAGAGGTTTCCCACGTCTCGTTCACGATGGTTTCGTAATCGATTATCGCAAGAACGAGTCGCTCTTTGGCGACGTAGTTCCCCTTGGAATCTTTCTTGACTCCCGTTGTCTTTAGTTCGAGTCCAGCTTTTGGAAAGTCCGGGCGATGGTCTGAATTCGGCTTGAACCCGAAGTAGTGCTCTTCGACCATGTTGCCCAGGCTTCCGCGACTTTTCTCGCTCACGAGTTGAACAGGGAGCTGAACTGCCTCGGCGAGCGTTAATCCCGTGAGGCGTTTGGCAAAGTCGACAATTGATTCAACTGAGCTGTCGTCATACTCGAAGTGATTCATGGCTCTGCCCCCGAAAACGTGTTGTTATCGACACCCTACGGTAGAGGGTGGACCATAAGAGGTAGAGTGCCCTATTTCAAAGTCTTGAGGTCGCTGGCAAGGACAGCACCGACTCGCTCGATTAGTCCTACAACCAGTGCGTTGCCCATGAAGAATGCACGTCGAGAGTCGGGAATGGATTTCTCGCCTGTCCCAGTTGCAGTCCAGTTGTCTTCGAATCCATTGAGTCGTTCAAGTTCGATTGGAGTCAATCGTCGGTATCCGCGGGGTCGCTTGATGATGTGTTTGAACCGTGACGGTGTGTTGCCGCCCTCGCCGGTCAGGATGGTACGTGCGGGGTTCTCCAGAAGGTCAGGAAACGCCATTTTTCCTTCTGAGTAGTTGTATTCGGCACCAGAACCGGCATGCTTGCGTTTGATGGTTTTAGCGCCCTTGAGGAACTTCCACTCGGGGAGTCGTTCTGGGTCAATCCAATACTCACTGGGGACTTCATCGTCGTTTTGCAGGATGTCGCCGAGAACGCTTTTTTGGCCGTCCCATTCGGCGCGAGTCTTCATTGTGTATGCAGTGCCATCAATGTAGACCCCCGACGTCAGGAAGGGGCTTTGCTTGCCGCCAACGTTGAAGTTCTTGGTTAGGAGCTCTGCATCAGCATTGATAACAACCTCGGTCAAGGCCGAAGCACTGCTGATTGGCAACGCCCGCGCAAGAACGCTGTCCTTAAGAATGAACTCGCTCGGCTCGGAAACTGGTGCGTTGAGGCGGGCGACAATGAACACCCGAATTCTCCTCTGGGGAAATCCGTATTCGGCAGAATTCACTACCCGCCACTCGATTGTGTAGCCCTCGTCACCAAGGGTTCGCAGCATCACAGCGAAATCGCGACCACGCTGACTTGATGGGGACTTGAGGAGACGGTCAACGTTCTCCAAGAAGATGAAATTCGGGTGATGGCGTTGGACAAGGCGAAGAATTTCCCACCACAAAACCCCTTTCTTGCCTTCGAGACCTTTCGAAGCGTTGAGTGACTTCGCGACTGAATAGTCCTGACAGGGGAAACCCCCAACGAGTAAATCAACATCTTCGGGGAGTGCTGCGACGGTTGCGATGTCCTCGTTGGAATGTCCCGATTTGCCGAAGCGAGCCACATAGACATCTGAGGCGTGTTGCGTCTTGGTTGATGGTTCCCACTGGTTAGAGAAAACAGTTCGCCAGCCTGAACGCTCCAGACCAACTCGGAAACCTCCGACACCAGCGAATAGCTCAGCAACGGTACCTACGGAAGAGTCGCGCGAATTCACTTTCCAAGAATAGAGTGCCCCACTGACACTCTCGCGTATTTGGAAAAGTTTGGAATCAAGCCGTAGGTTGCTGGCGAGCTTGGCCACCGCGAGTGGCTCTGTTTAGGCGGGAGCTCGTCTTCGGTCTTTGACCTGCCGCTAACGCCTGGGGGTCCGCTAAGCCCGCTACCCTTGAGTCATGAGTTACTCGGTCGCGGTTGCTGGAGCTAGCGGATACGCCGGCGGTGAACTGCTGCGCCTGCTCGCAGCCCACCCCGAGTTTGAGGTGCGCACGGTCACCGCGCACACCAACGCCGGACAAAAACTGTTCGAGGTGCATCCGCACCTGCGCTCGCTGCGCCACCTGACCCTCGCCGAAACCACGCCCGCCACCCTCACCGGCCACGATGTGGTGTTTTTGGCGTTGCCGCACGGCGCATCCGGTGCGATCACGGCCGAGCTGCCCGCCGACACGCTCGTCATCGACTGCGGCGCCGACCACCGCCTCACCAACCCCAACGACTGGGCCGCCTACTATGGGGGCGACTACTACGAGGCGTGGGCCTACGGAATCCCCGAGCTGCCCACCGCGACCGGCAAGATCCGGGATGCGCTCGCCGGAGTCACCCGCATTGCCGCCCCTGGCTGCAATGCATCCGCCGTCTCCCTCGCCCTCGCCCCGGCCGTCGCCGCCGGACTCATCGAGTCGACCGACATTGTCAGCGTGCTGGCCGTGGGCCCCTCGGGTGCTGGCAAGAGCCTCAAACTCAACCTGCTCGGCAGTGAACTGATGGGATCGGCCAACCCGTATGCCGTCGGCGGCTCACACCGGCACACGCCCGAGATCATTCAGAACCTGAAGCTGGCCGGCGCCGCCGAAGCCACCGTGTCGATGACGCCCGTGCTCGTGCCGATGGCTCGCGGAATCTTGGCCACCACCACCGCGCGCCTCAAGCCCGGCGTGACCGAGGTGCAGCTGCGTGCCGCGTATGACGCGACGTATGGCAACGAGCCGTTTGTGCAGGTTCTGCCTGCTGGTTCGTTCCCGCGCACGGCTGACACCCTCGGCGCCAACACCTGCCTGATCGGGCTGGCGGTTGACCCGCTCGTGGGCCGCCTCGTCGTTGTGTCGGCGCTCGACAACCTCGTCAAGGGAACCGCCGGCGCCGCCATTCAGTCGGCCAACATCGCCCTCGGCATTCCCGAGCAGGCCGGCCTGACCGTGAACGGCGTTGCGCCCTAAAGCACTCGCTGGTCTCCCGGTTTTTCTCCGGGCGTTGCTTTTGTCGCTGGTCTTGGTGCCGGTCTTGTCGCTGGTCTTGTTGCGCCCGTTGTTGCTGGTCTTGTCGCCGGTCTTGTCGCCGGTCTTGTCGCTACCTGCTTTGCGGCAAATTTGTCCCTAGACTTGTTGCAGGCCCTGGGGAGGGTCCTCCACAAGTTCAACGGGGGTTGACATGCTCTGCACCGCATGCGGAAAGCAACAACCGCGCGGTGCCACGTTCTGCCACAACTGCGGTGCCCAAATCACGGATGCGCCACGCGCCGACGCCCCAGTGACCGGCGCCACTCCCACCGCGCATACCTCGGGGCATACTTCACCGCATACCTCAGGTCATACTTCACCGCATACCTCGGGTCATACCCCCGCACTTAATCCTTCGCATACCCCCGCACCCCACACCATGCCCATCACGATCGGCGCCGGCACAGCCGCACCCTCGAGCTCGATGCCCGGCCGCGCCAGCCGCCTCGACATCGTGGCCCTCGTGTTCGCGGTGCTGCTGCCACCGGTCGGCCTGATTCTTGCCCACGTGGCCAACGACGAACTTCGCCAGGCCGGTTCGCCTCGCCGCGGCCTGGTCACCGCCGCAATCGTCGTCGGATGGACGCTCACCATCGCCCTCGTCATCTGGATCGTCGCCGCCGCCCTCCGCTAGCGCGTTCGTTCCTTCCGCCGACACAGCTGCTGTCCGCTAGCCGGCGAAGCGGCCAAGCGGCCAAGCGGGAAGGCGGCAAGGGAGCAGCGAGCCCAGGCTGCGAGAAAGCTCAGCGGCCCTGCCACTGTGCATACCTCGAGGCATACTTCACGTCATACCTTGCAACGGGAACAATGCCGATAAGGACGGTAAGGCTAGGCGACCCGCCACACCGACTCACCAGGGCAACAGCACCGCCCGCGGAATGCCACCCAGCACCAGCTTCGGCGAAAGGTAGCGGCCGCCATAGCGCAGGCCAAAATGCACACACGAGCAGTGCGACGAGTCGGCCGCGAGCCGACCAAGGGGACCGCCCGCCGAAACACGATCACCCAGTGCCACCGACGCATCCACCGGCAGATACGAGCTCAACCAGCCACCGGCGTGAGCAACCGTGACCACCCGAGTGCCGGCAACCACGCCCACAAACGACACCACACCGTCATGCGCGGCCAACACCTCGTCGCCCGCCGCAGCCCGCAGATCAACCCCGCGATGGCCCGCCGCAAACTCAGTGACCGGGGCAACATAATCACGCACGACACCCACCTGAGACACCGGCCACCGCCAAGCATGAGCCGGGCTCGCCGGCGCGGGCGACCCGGCGGTTGACCCAGCGGCTGAACCAGCGGTCGAGGCCGGGGAAAAAGCCGTCGGCGAGGCAACAATCGGCGCAACACCCGGCGCCAGACCCCAAGCAGCACTCGACCGCCCCGCCCCCAACACCACCGCCACACTCAACCCAGCAGCCAACACCACCCGCGTGCGGGCAGAAAACTGCGGGGGAGTGAGCATGCGCCCACTATGCGGCTAGTGCTCCGCGGGAGCCTCAGAACCATACTCGCGGTACATAGCCAGCTCGCGATCGCGCCTGGGGAAGAAGAACCACACCAGCGCCGCACCAATCAACATCGCGATGATGCCCGTCAGATACGCCCAGTTCGAACCCTGCAAGAACGAGACCCGAGCCGCCTCCACAATCTGCGCCTGATACTGCGGATACTTCGACGCCAAATCAACCGCACTACCAAACGACTTGGTCAACTCATCGTGAATCTGCGAGGTGATCTGCGGCTTAATGTTCGCCGGCACATTGTTCAACGCCTGCGACACCGCCAGCGAATATCCCGCACCCAGAATCGCGCCCATGATCGACTGCATCACCGCGCCACCGAGGTCACGCTGCAAATCACCCGTTCCCGAAGCCATGCCCACCTTCGACACCGGCACCGAGTCAGTCAGCGCATGCGACGCGGGCGTTCCAGCGATGCCCACGCCAATGCCCACCAGGGCATATGACGTGCCGACCAGCGCATACGGCGTGTGAATATCCCACAGCACCAGCATCGAAACGAAGCCAACAAAACAAAACGCAAACCCAATCAGCAGGGTGATGCGCGAACCCCACCGCTCCACCATGCGGCTCGAGAACGGCGCCACAATCACCATCGCGATCACACAGGGCAAGATTGCAAAGCCCGACGACAAGGTGTCGTAGCCCAGCACATTCTGCAGAAACTGCATGCCCACAAACATCGCCCCCATGAGCGAACCGAACACGATGATGCCCGACAGCGCCGCCACCCAGAACGTGCGGCGTTTGGCATATTTCAAATCAAACAGCGGATACGCGGCCCGCCTCTGCCGCCAAAAGAACAGCACGCCACCAGTCACCGCAACCGCAGTGCAGATGGCCACCACCTGCAGCTGACCGTCGAGCGCCGCAAAGTTGATGGCCAAAACCAGGGCACCCAAGAACACGGCCGAAAGAACACCACCGGCGTGGTCAACTGGCTCATCCGACTCGTTGACCTTGCCCGGCACCAGCCAAATCACAAGACCCAACGCCACAACGCCCAGCGGAATCGGAATCAAAAACGCATAACCCCAGCTGGTGTGCAGCAGCAGCGCACCGGCAGCCACCGGCGAGATCGCCGAGAGGGCGGCACCGAGCGCCGACCACAGAGCAATCGCGCGCGTGCGACCAGCGCCCGACCACAGTGCCGTAATCAGCGCGAGCGTGGTGGGATAGGCCATGCCGGCGGCCATACCGCCCAAAATGCGCGCGGCCGTGAGCATCTCAACCGACGTCGAGAACGCAGCCAACAACGCCGTCGGGATGCCCAAGAACAACCCGAGCATCAGCATGAGTTTGCGGCCGTAGCGGTCGCCCAGTGCGCCCAAGTAGAGCACCGAAATTGAGAGGCCGAGCGAGAAGCCGACCGCCACCAGGTTGAGGCCGATCTGCGAAGCGCCGAGCTCCTTGCCGATGTCGGGCAGGGCCACATTGGCGATCGACAGGTTCATGTTCGCCACACCGGCGGCCAGAATCAGGGCCGACAGAACTAAGCCTGCCCGCTTGGGGGCAACGCCGGTGGCGGGGGTTGACGCAGATGCTGTGCTCACACGCCGATTCTCTCAGAGCAAAAGACCTTGCTGCCTCTCGCCCTGCCGCTCACCCGGGCAGTAGGGTTCGAGTATGTCGAACAACGTCGTTTCTGCAGCCAGCCTTCGTCGCCGAGTTATTGGCCTGAGCCTCGCGGCCGCCCTTGGTGGCTTCCTCTTCGGATTCGACTCCTCGGTCATCAACGGAGCCGTCGCCGCACTGCAGTCCCACTTCGACATGTCGTCGGCCGTGCTCGGCTTCGCTGTGGCCAGCGCCCTGCTCGGCTGTGCCGTGGGAGCCTTCGCCGCCGGCCGCCTCGCTGACTCGTTCGGCCGCATCCGCGTGATGATCATCGGTGGAGTGCTGTTCTTCGCCAGCTCCATCGGCGCCGGCCTCGCGTTCTCGGTGCCCGACCTCATTCTGTGGCGCGTCATCGGTGGCCTCGGCATCGGAATCGCCTCGGTGATCGCCCCCGCGTACATCGCCGAAATCGCTCCGAAGGCCATTCGTGGCAGCCTCGCCTCGCTGCAGCAGCTGGCCATCACCATCGGTATCTTCGCCGCTCTTCTCACCGACGCCAGCCTGGCCAACACCGCCGGGGGAGCAGAAAACACCCTGTGGCTCGGCCTCGAAGCCTGGCGCTGGATGTTCATCGCCTGCGCCGTGCCCGCCGTGATCTACACGCTCATCTCGTTCGGACTGCCCGAGTCACCGCGTTTTCTCGCCCTCAAAGGTAAAACCGAACAGGCCGGAAGTGTTCTCTCGCAGATTCTGCCCGCCGACCAGGTGAAGGATGCGCTCGCCGACATCCACACCGAAATCGAGCAAGACGCCAAGAACAAGAACTCCGCCAGCCTGCGCGGCAAGGCATTCGGCCTGCTGCCCGTGGTGTGGGTGGGCATTCTGCTGTCGATGTTCCAGCAGTTCGTGGGCATCAACGTGATCTTCTACTACTCGACCGACCTGTGGACCGCCGTCGGATTCCCCGCATCGGCCTCGTTCACCATCTCGGTTGTCACCTCGCTCATCAACGTTGCCGTCACCTTCGTGGCCATCGCCCTGGTCGACAAGATTGGCCGCCGACTGCTGCTGCTTATTGGGTCGGCCGGCATGGCCATCAGCCTCGGCATGATGACCCTCGCCTTCAGCCAGTCAACAGTTGTCAACGGCCACCCCAGCCTTTCGGGCGTGTTCGCGCCCATCGCCCTGATCGGTGCCAACGCCTTCGTCATCTTCTTCGGCGCCACTTGGGGTCCGGTCGTGTGGGTGCTGTTGGGCGAAATTTTCCCAGGGCGCATCCGTGCCAAGGCCCTCGGTGTGGCCGCCATGGCTCAGTGGATTTCGAACTGGGTGATCACCGTCACCTTCCCGTACCTCAGCCAGCAGGTGTCGCTGCCGCTGACCTACGGCCTCTACACCGCGTTCGCCGCGCTGTCGTTCGTCTTCGTGTTCGCCAAGGTGCCGGAAACCAAGGGTGTGGCCCTCGAAAACGTGGACGAGCTGATGGCTCGAGGCGCCCGAAAAGCGGTCAAAACCAGCTCCTAACCCCTGTTATGCTTGTGGGGCACCCCAGAAATGGGGTGACTTCGCGTGTCCACCATCGCGGAACCTCCCACCGGTCGGTTGTATAACCGCGGGATGTGAAACGGGACACCAGGGCGGATCTCAACCGAGAACCGCGACATAACCGCAAGTGGCGTTTCGTTGACGTAGGTCGGCGTGCGCCAAGAACAGGAGAACGGCAATGGCCGTTGTAACAATTCGCCAGCTGCTCGACAGCGGCGTTCACTTTGGTCACCAGACCCGTCGTTGGAACCCAAAGATGAAGCGTTTCATCTTGACCGACCGTTCTGGCATCTACATCATCGACCTTCAGAAGTCGCTAACCCACATCGACCAGGCTTACTCGTTCGTTCGCGACCTAGTTGCAGCCGGTGGCTCGATCATGTTCGTTGGAACCAAGAAGCAGGC